>JAGQIY010000819.1 GCA_020430865.1 Myxococcales bacterium | reverse complement strand
AAGGCTGCAGAGCCGAAGGCTGCAGAGCCGAAGGCTGCAGAGCCGAAGGCTGCAGAACCACAGGCCACAGAGCCGAAGGCTGCAGAACCACAGGCCACAGAGCCGAAGCCTGAACCCGGGGCCGAGGTGCCAGCCGCTGACGTCAGCGCTTGTGTGCAGCGCTGGCTCCCCGAGGATACGTTTCGCAAGGAACCCAGCCTCGGCGGCATGTGCGAGGAGAGCGACCCGCGCAAGGGCGCGCTGGAGCTCAAGAAGCAGATCATCCTCGGGGCCGGCGGTAAGACCACCCAGGTCATGCGGTTCGTGAGCCGCATGGGCTGGTACGAGATGGCGACCTACGCGACTCTGCGCGACGCCTGCTGCAGCTCACCCGCGCCGATCTACCTGCCGCAGCCCGCGCCGCGCTGCAAGCCGATGGCGGAGGTGGTCGCCGGTGTCTCGAAGGCCGTCCGCGATCGGAGCGGCCTCGAGGCTGCCCTGGACGCGTTCGCAAAGAACGCGATGTGCGAAGCGGGGGCGGGCAAGGCCGGGGCTTACTGGATGCGCCGCTCGCCAGGAGGTCAAGAGCGCGGCAGCTTCGAGGCCTGGGTCAAGGCGCTGCGCCGCTGAGCGCTCTCGCGCTTGCCCTGGCCAGCTCTGCGTCACTCAGTCTCAGTTCCCCGAGGAACTGGTCGTTTCCTTCCACTCCACGTCGCCGCAGCAGCGAAAGCCCGTCGAGTAGTCGTGGTACTCGAAGCCGTGTCCCGTCGTGCGGTAGTCACAGCCTTGGCCGTTCTGGAAGGTGTCCATGAAGAAGCCCCCGCGGAACGTGCCTTCGGCGTCGGACACCCACTCGTGCAGATTTCCGACCATGTCGTACACACCGTACTCGTTCGTGCAGCCTTCCATGCTCCCGGTCTCCACCGTGGTGTGATCGAAGAGCAAGAGGCGCTTGTCGTTCATGAACGTCGGGTGCCACATCTTGATCGGGTCGTCGCTCGACGGTGCCTTCTTCCACAGGCGGGGCACCGGGTGATTGTCGAGGACCTTGAAGCGATCGTTGCACACATGTGGCTTCCGGACGTTACCGTACGGATATCGAGTCAGCTTGGGCCCACGACAGGCGGTGACCCACTCGTCGGCTGAACACAGGCGCTTCCCAGCGGCCTCGCAGACTAGCGCCGCCTGCTCACCGCTGATGTAGCCCTGGGGGCGCCTGCCCTTCACGCTCACCGCCACGAAGTCGCGCTCACGCCCGTCTATCTCGAGGTTGGGGGGCCAGGGAGCGCGTCCGTCCTTCAGCTTGCGCTCGAGGGTGCCCTCCCAGCGGTCCACGCAGTACGCGGCCTTGACTCGCGTGACCAGCGCCATCTCTGCGGGGCAGATCGCCTGCCAGGTGGTCGTGACGACTCGCGGCGCCTCCGGTTCCTCCTCAGCGATCGGTCGCCCCGGGGCGCTCTCCGCTGCCTCCAGAGCGCCGGGTTGGGTCTGGGGGGGAGACGCTCCAGGTGCCTGTTGCGGTTCGCCCGCGCCCACCGCAGCCCTTCCCCCTGCGCCCGTCGCGGCACAGCCGATCAGCGCGAGGCTTCCCAGGCTCAGCGCGAGGCCGCGGATCGTCGAGTGCGCGGTCGCCCGTTGCCTCATGGAAACATTCTCCGCAGAACCGGTCTGCTGGGCTACGCTCACTCCCAGCGCTCCTTGACCTCGATGCCGCGCGCCCGCACGGCGCTCAGGAACGGGCTCAGGGGTACACAGAGCTCTCCCGGCAGCACGCCGCGCTTCTCGATGGCGCCCGCCGCGAGCATGTAGGCGATCGCAGCGGCCGGGTAGGCGGTGGTCCGCGCCATCGCGCTGTGGCCGGTCGCCGGGCTGTGGTGGTCGATCACCTCGTAGACCAGACGGCTTCGTTTGCCCTCCTTCAGCCCATCGATACTCACCCGCACCAAGACCACGTCGGTGTCGTCGTCGTTCAGGTGGCGCTCCAGCAGGTCCTCGACGAACTTGCGTGGCTCGACGCCGTTGATCATTTCCTCGGAGAACAGGCCAATGGCCTGCATCCCAGCGAACGCCGCACAGTGGCCCGGGTAGCGGATGGTCTTGTAGTCGAGGTTGCGCACCCTGTCGCGCAGCGTCTTGGGCAGCGTCGAGCAGCCCCCCGAGGTGTTGAACGCCTCGAGCTCACCGAAGGGCTCGGGGAAGGCGAGGCTCTCGACGTCGATCAATGACGGGACCCGCTCGAGCTTGCCATCGCGGAGCACCTCCGCCGGCTCCAGGTACTCGTTCGTCAGGCCCCGCACGGAGAATACCAGCTTGTAGTTCAGCGGAGGCTTGGGATGCGCTGGGAGTCCTCCAACTCTGAGTCTGAGGCTCTCGACGGAGTCGAAGTGCTCGACGCCGAGCGCGCCCAGCAAGCACGCCATGCCGGGAGCGAGGCCCGTATCGGGGACGACACAGATCCCTGCGCGCTCTGCCTCCTGGCTCATCGCCATCTGACGCTCCACCACGAACAGGTTCCCGCCCAGGTCGCACATGTGGGCGCCCGCCTGGATGCAAGCACGGGTGACGGCTTCGTTGAAGCGATAGTCCGCCGATGAGAGGACCACCGCGGCGCCCTCGATCACGGGCAATAGCTCGTTTCCATGCGGTCCAACTCGATCGAGGTCGAAGGTCTGGCCCTCGATGCGCGCAGCGCGCCCCGACTTCTGGCCCTCGCTGAGCAGGAACTCGAGCTCCTTGCCTGCGCGGGTGAGCAGATCGGCGTCACGATCTACCAGCTTGACGCAGGTCATTCCTGGCTGACGTGCCAGGTCCCACGCAGCGGCTCTACCCATGCGTCCAGCGCCCAAGACGACGGCTTTCATGCGACCGGTGCTAGCAGCTCACATCAGGGATGGCGAGCCCGCCGAGCGGGGGGCCACGAACACCGGCGATCGCGCGGATCGTTCGCGACCTCCGCCGCATCTCGGCTATCTTGTGGCAATGAGCGAACGTCCGATGCACTCGGTTCCTGGGCTCTTCGACAAGCTGGTGGCGCTCTACGCGGAAGGTGAGGCGCTGCTCGGGCGAGGCGATCTCCAGGCCGCCGTGGACCGCTTCAGCGAGGTCATCTCGCTGGATGACCACTTTCGGCAGCGCTACGTCACAGCCTACGCTCAGCGTGCGTTCGCCTACCACCGCATGAATTGCCTCGCGGAAGCGATCGCCGACTACGGCAAGGCGATCGAGCTGGAGCCGCCGATCAACCAGGCTCAGTATCACTTCCAGCGCGGGATGGCCGAGGCGGCGCTGGGTCAGAGCGAGGCAGCGCTGAGAGACTACGACCGAGCGATCGAGTTGCACCAAGGTCAGCCCGGGCCGTATCACTTGAGAGGCAAGCTGCTGGCCGATCAGTTCGGTCGTTTCGCGGACGCGCTCCCCGATTTCGACCGACTCCTCGAGCTCAGTCCGAACGCCGATGGATACCAGTATCGCGGCCTGTGCAAGGTTCAGGTTGGGCGCCACGCTGAGGCCATCCAGGACCTCGAGCAGTCCCTCGCCATGCACCCTGGCAACCACTACGTGGAGTACCTGCTGGCCTGCTGTGCAGCCGTGGTGGGCAACCCGGACGAGATGTACCGGCGCATGTCGAACGCGCTCGAGGGGGACGACTGCTACCGACAGTACTTCCGCGAAGACGAGGAGTTCGTAGCGTATCGCGGCGAGGCTCGCTTTCAGCGGCTCGTGGGCTGAGCGAAGGTCCCGCACATCGTCGGTTGAAGGGCGAGAAGTGACCGGTTGAGGGGAACCGCAAGAGTGCCCACTGCGAAAATATTGCTGCTTGCCGAGCTAGGTCGATTTATTCCGCGCGGCGAGTCGTGTAGGCTTTTCTAGTGCGCCGACCTTACGTATTATTGGGGTTTTTGCTGGCCGCTTGTGGGTCGGACGACGAGCCGGGGCAGAGCCAGTCTCCCGGCACCGTGATCGAGCTGCAAACGGGCGGCGCGCACGTGTGTGTACGTCTGGAGAGCGGCGCCGTTCGGTGCTTCGGCAGCGGGGTTCGCGGTCAGCTCGGCTACGGCAACGGCGACGATGCTGCCCCCAGCACGAAGGACGTGCAACTCGGTGGAGAGGCGATCAGTATTTCCGTGGGGGATCTCTTCTCCTGTGCAGTGCTGAGTGGGGGTGGCGTGCGTTGCTGGGGCGACGCCGGAGCCGGCGTGCTCGGTCAGGGAAACCTGGAGACCGTGGGTGACGACGAAGTGCCCGCTGACGTCCCTCTCTTGGAGCTGCCTGCCGCGAAGAGCGTGGCGGCGGGCAAGGAGCACGCCTGCGCGTTGCTCGAAGATGGGTCCGTGCGGTGTTGGGGCACCTCGCGCTTCCTCGGCACGAAAGCCATGGACGACGTCGGGGACGACGAAACCCTGTCGGCGACCCAGCCCGTGGAGCTGGATGGCCCCGCGACTCAGCTCTGCGCAGGCTTCTTTCACTCCTGCGCTCTCACGGAATCGGGCTCCGTTTTCTGCTGGGGAGGCGACTCCGCTGGCCCACTGGGCAAGGATGGCGCCCTGGTGGGGGTCACGAATACACCGCTCGAGGCCGGACCGGTCGATCTGCCCGGCAAGGCCAGCGCGGTGTACTGTGGCTTCCTCACCACCTGCGCCGAGCTCGCGGACGGGCTGTACTGCTGGGGTGAGCAATCGGGAAGCTCCGACCCCAACGCGACCAGCCCAGAGGGACCCTGGTTCTCCGACGGAGTCGTGGCGAGCGCCGGGGGGAGAGACTTCCAGTGCGCGGCGAGCGCCGGGGGCGACGTCGGCTGCTGGAGCGTTCGCGGCTCGCAGCTGGTCGCGAAGACCTTGCCAGATGCTCCCGTGATGCTGCCGTTCGAGGCTCCGATGATGAGCCTCTCGGCCGGTCGAGACTCAATCTGCGGGGTTACCGCGGACCGACACGCACGTTGCGTCGGGCCGGCACCGGGAGGCGTCGGTGAGGGGGAGAATATCCATGTGGAATAAAAGGGTCCCGGTCGGGTTTGGGCTGGCGTTCGCCGCGTTCCTCGCTGGCGCGCTGCCCCTCGGTTGCTCGTCGGCGGATCAGCTCCCCGAGGAACCAGTCGAGTCCCAGAGCGCGGCCGTTGGGCTGAACGCCAGCAAGGACGGCAGCTTTCATCGCAGCGGCCCCTACACCGGCTACAACAACGGTAAGTCGCCCCAGTTCTGCGTCGGCTACGTCGACGACGGGCCTACCGCGAATCACGACGGTCATGAAATCCGCGCGGCGATCTACTTCGACGTCTCCGGGATCCCCTCCACGGCTCAGATCGACACCGCGACGCTCGAGCTGTACCAGCTGAACTCGCCCAAGACGAGCATCAGCGTTTCGGCCGCGAACAAGACCTGGGACGAGGGCGCAGGCGAGGTCAAGTGCAACGGCGAGGACGTGGACGGACTCGACAACGACTTGAACGTCGGCGAGGCCTCGTGGGCCACCGCTGCCAGCAAGACGACGGACGCTGGCTGGGTGAGCTGGACCGTCACCAGCATCGTGCAGCCTTGGGTCAGCGGGTCTCGCACCAACCATGGCTTCTTGCTTTATGCAAACGTCGACTCGGCGCACAACGCGGTGAAGTTCGCGTCCCGGAACTACACCACCGACACCGCGCACCGGCCCAAGCTGCAGATCACCCTGAAGGACGGCTCGACCTGCTCCGCGAGCAACCAGTGCGCGAACGGGGTTTGCTCGTCACAGGATTCGCGCTGCTGTGCGTCTCACTGCACGACGCCTTGCTACGACTGCAACGGCAGCGGCTCGTGCGTGAAGGTGGCGCAGGGCAGCACCGACAATGGCTGCAGTGGGACCATGCGCTGCAACGACAACGGGCAGTGCAAGAAGGCGAACGGTCAGTCGTGCTCGGTCGATTCGGACTGCGCCTACGGCCACTGTGCGCCAGAAGGCGTGTGTTGCGACGCTGCTTGCGATGGCCAGTGCGAAGCCTGCACCAACAGCCGGACCGGACAGGCCAACGGTGAGTGCCACAACGTCTCGAACCTGTCCGACCCCGATACCGAGTGTCAGCCTCCAGGCAGCTTCACCTGTTACAACGGTTCGTGTAGCGACCGCTGCAACTCGAACTCGGACTGCACGCAGGGCGGCAACAGCAACTACTTCTGCGACACCGACAACCGCTGCAAGCCCAAGGCTGGCGCGGGCGGCGCCTGCACCGACGACGACGGGTGCTCGGCGGGCACCGTGTGCAGCGCGGACAATACCTGCTGCGACAGCCGTTGTGATGGCACGTGCGAGACCTGTGAGGGGACTGCAGGCACCTGTACGCCCTACACCCTGCACACGGATCCAGAGAACGAGTGTGCTCCGGGTAGCTGCTCTGGAAACCTGGACAGCTGCACGACCGCCTGCTCTCAGGACACCCACTGCGACGCCAGCGCTTGGTGTGACGGCTCGAATTGCATCACCAAGTATCCCAACGGAACCGCGTGCAGCGAGACCCGTCAGTGTCAGTCCGGGCGGTGCGTCGATGGCGTGTGCTGCAACGCCGCGTGTGGAGGTCAGTGCGAGGCCTGTGACAATCCAGGCAACGTCGGCTCCTGCACACCAACCAGCGGCGCCCCTCACGGCGCTCGACCCGCGTGCGCGGGAGACGGTACCGCGTGCAATGGCTTGTGCGACGGAAGCAACCGCACTCAGTGCGCCTTGCCTGGTGGCGGCGTGGAGTGTCGAGCGGCGAGCTGCAGCGCTGGGCAGGCGTCACTGCAGACGTTCTGTGTCGGCAACGGCAGTTGTCCCGCGGAAACGCTTCAGCCCTGTGCGCCTTTCCAGTGCGCCGGCACCGGCTGCCTCACGACCTGCACCATCGATACGCAGTGCCAGCTGGGCTACCGCTGCGACGCTGGCTCGTGCGTCCCGGCCAAGACCAACGGAGAGTCGTGCACGGCGAACCCGGAGTGCGCCAGCGGATACTGCGTGGACGGCTTCTGCTGCAACACCGCGTGCAACGGACAGTGTGAAGCCTGCAGCGTGAGCGGCAGTGAGGGTGCTTGCAGCGCCGTGACCGGAGCTCCGGTCGGGGCGCGGCCTTCCTGCGCCGACGACGGCTCGGCCTGTGGCGGTAGCTGCAACGGGGTCGCTCGCACCGCCTGCGCCTACCCGGGGTCGAGCACGGAATGCCGCGCCTCGAGCTGCGACACGGGCTCCGGCGTGGCGACGCTGGGAGCTGGCTGCAATGGCGCTGGCGCCTGTCCGCCACTACAGACGCTCTCCTGTCCAAGCGGGTCGTGCACGGGCGACGGCTGTGGGAATGATTGTACGGCCGACGCCGACTGCGGGGTGGACGAGTACTGCGTCGCGGGCGTTTGCCAGACCACTCAGAACCTCGGAAGTCCCTGCTCCCGCAACGCGGAGTGTGGGAGCGGTCGCTGCGTCGATGGCTACTGCTGCAACAGCGCTTGCAGCGGCCAGTGCGAGGCATGTGACCTGGGCGGAAACGAAGGCGTTTGCTCCGCGGTGACCGGCGCACCTCACGGCGCGCGCACGGCGTGCGCCAATGACGGCAGCGGATGCGGCGGCACCTGTGACGGCACGAGTCAGACCAGCTGCACCTATCCTGGAAACAGCGTCGTGTGTCGCGCCGCCGCGTGTAGCACGGGGATCGCGACCGTCGAGGCGCGCTGCACCGGCACCGGGAGCTGTCCGTCCCTCCAACAGCAGACCTGCAGCCCGTACACCTGCCATCCGTCGTTGCCGCTATGTGACGGCGGTTGCACCGTGGACGGCGACTGCCTCGCCCCGCAGTACTGCCTCGCCGGCATCTGCGCGAATCCGCAAGGTAACGGAGCGAGCTGCTCCACGGCCGGACAGTGCGCGTCGGGGAACTGCGTGGACGGAGTTTGCTGTGACGACGCTTGCGGTGGTCAGTGCCAGAGCTGCAGCGAGCCCGGATCGATCGGTACCTGCACCCTGGTCAGCGGCGCGCCGCGTGGCGGTCGCGCAGCATGCACGGGGACCGGCGTGTGCGCTGGTGCTTGCGATGGCTCGAACCCAGGCTGCGCGTTCCCGGGTGGGGAGACGGTCTGTGGGCTTGGCAGCTGCAGCGATGACGTCTCGGTGCCGGATGCGTCCTGCAACGGCGCGGGTGAATGCAGTGCGCAGACGCCTCAAAGCTGTGCACCGTATCACTGCGGAACCGGGAGCGCCTGCTCGAGCACCTGTGCTACCGCGGACGACTGCCAGATGGGTTACGAGTGCAACAACGGCGCGTGCGAAGCCACGATCTCCGCTGGCGGCGCTGGAGGTACCGGGGGCGCGGCCGGAGCGGCGGGCACCGCTGGCGCCGGCGGGGCGTCGGCGGGCGCGGGAGGCGCCGCGGCAGGTGGTCTCGGTGGGGTAGGTGGTGGCAGTGCCGGAGGCTCTCCTGACGCGGGTGTGAACACGCCGGACGCCAGCGATGGTCTGATCCCTGCGACGGACTCTGGCTCCACCTGCAGTCTGGCTCAAGGAGCCCAGGAGACGAATCCGTGGGGAATCTACGGAGTGAGCCTGCTCGGTCTGCTCTGGCTGCGCCGACGTCGATTGCCGCGGCGCGCCGTGGGCCGATGACGTCGCCCAGGTCGTCCGTTCGCACGCGCTCCCGATAGGCTTCGTTCTTCGAGCCCGCCCGGTCTTCTTCGCCTCGAGGTCGTCGGGTACGCCCAGAGGGCGCGCGTTTCCCCCGGATTTGGGGGGGAGGTGCACCGGATCTGCGTTGCAGTCAGGCTGGGCTGTCGGCGCAACATACTGCCGATCCGAGCAGCCTTGCAGTGACCCCTCGCGGCGGCCAATCTCCCGCCATGAAGACGACTCCTCAGGACAATGGGCACGCCTCGACGCTGATCGTGCCCAACGTGATTGACGGGCGGGAACGCGAGTCCAGCCACACCTACGCCAGCCGTAGTCCGTCGCAGCGGGACGACGTGGTGACCCTCGCCCCCCTCTCCAGCAAGGAAGAGGTACGCGAAGCGTGCCAGAGATCGCGGGCGGCTCAGCGCGCCTGGGCCCGCACCCCAGCGCCCGCCCGCGCGCTGATCATCGGGCGTCTGGGGCAGCTCCTGCGTGAGGAAAAGGAGCACCTCTCGCGCTTCGTCAGTCGCGAGATGGGCAAGCCGATCCGTGAGGCGCGCGGCAGCGTGCAGGAAGCCATAGACACCTGCGACTTCTTCCTCAGCGAGGGTCGACGGCTTTACGGACAGACGGTCCCCAGCGAGCTGCCCAACAAGGAGCTGTTCACCTACCGCCGTCCGGTGGGAGTGGTCGGAGTGATCACCGCGGGCAACTTCCCGGTGGCCGTACCCAGCTGGAAGATCGTGCCAGCGTTGCTATGCGGAAACAGCGTCGTGTGGAAGCCCAGCGATGACGCGCCGGGTGTCGGTGCGCTGTTCGCTGATCTATGGTTCCGCGCGGGATTGCCGCGTGGGGTGCTCAGCGTCGTTCACGGCGGAGGCAAGGACAGCGCGGGTCAGTTCCTGATCGAGATGATGGACGAGAAGCTACTCGACAAGATCTCCTTCACCGGCTCGACCGAGGTGGGGCGTCTCGTGGGTGAGGCGTGCGGCCGTAATCTCAAGCGGCCATCCCTCGAGCTCGGCGGCAAGAACCCGCTGGTCATCCTGGCAGACGCCGACCTCGAGCTGGCGGTTGACGGCGCCCTGTGGTCGAGTTTTGGTACCGCGGGGCAACGTTGTACGAGCTGCGGCAACATCATCGTCGATCGCAAGGTGATGCCCCAGGTCCGTGACCTGCTGGTCAAGAAGGCATCGGCGCTGAAGATCGGCGACCCGCTGGACGAGAGCATCGCCTATGGTCCGTTCATCAACGAGCGCTTCCTCGAGCGCTGGGTGGCGCAGCGCTCCGTCGGCATCGAGGACGGCGCGAACCTGCTGCTGGATGGCAAGCGCATCACGCCGGGCAATGAGCCCGCGAATTTCGCTGGAGACGCCGAGAAGGGCCTCTACGCCACGCCTCGCATCTTCGACCATGTGAAGATGAACATGCGCATCGCCCAAGAGGAGTGCTTCGGTCCGACCGTGAACCTGGTCGAGGTGGACGGCATCGACGAGGCCATCGAAGCCGCCAACGGCACCCAGTACGGGCTCTCCAGCGCGATCTACACACGGGACGCGAAGGCCATGTTGCGCTTCAAGGAGGAGATCAGCGCGGGCATGACCAGCATCAACAACTCGACCACCGGCGCCGAAGCGCATCTGCCCTTCGGCGGAAACGGCGCGAGCGGCAACGGCACCCGCGAGAGCGGGATCTGGGTCATCGAGGCCTACACCCGCTGGCAGTCCGTGAACGTCGATCTGGCTGGCAAGCTCCAGCTGGCACAGATCGATCTGGAAGACGCGGCGCCTCCGGAGAAACCCGACTGGTCGTCCCTGGTGAACTGAACAGCGCTGCGTCGGGTCAGTGATCGGCCGTCGTTTTCGTGAGGAAGCGGCGGCCGTTCGCCGTTGAGTTTCCGCGTCTTCACCGGACCAGGCGCTTGATGTGCTCGATACCGTGCTCCACCTCGTGAACCACCATCCCGAGCGCGCGATCCGTCGCAAGCTCCTGCAAACCGTGCTTCGCGAGATGTACGGCTTTCTCGGCGGTGGTTGCGGCCCTACGCGCGGCGATCTCAGCCTCCGACGCTTCAGCCGCGAGTCCGAGACCGAGCCCCATCGCCGCAGCCGAGATCAGGACCTCCTTCACGACATGAGGCACCTGGTGGTCGAACTCCTTGTTCGCTGCGTCGAGGCGACCCGCGAGCGCGTAGAACCTCCCCACTTGGGCGTCGAGAACCTTGCTCGCAGCGTTCGCTCGAGCGGCGGCTTTCTGGGCGGAAAGCACGTCCGGGGGGCTCTTTGACATCGCCGTCTCGTACTCCTTCGCCGCGCTTCCCAGGTTCTCGAGCGTTTGATTGAGGGTGAAGTAGGCGGAGCGCGTCTGGGCTTGAAGCTGCGTGACCGCGCCACCAAGGTACTGCTTGGTGACGCTCGCTTCGTGGCCGAGCTTCTCGAGAGGTGCGAAGCTCAGATCCTCCGCTGCATCCGCCACGGCGTTGAACGTCTCGATGGGCGCTGTGGTGCTCTTCACGAGTCCGAGCTGGAGCTCCGCGTCGCGCGTGATCACGGGCAACGCGCTCCAGGTCTTGCCCGCGTGGGAACGAATGCCCGCTACCGCGTTCGCCAGAGCCTTCGCGCGGGCGATGGGGCCTCGGGATTGCGCCGCGAGTGACTTCGGCGCCTCGTAGTGCACGGGTCTAGCCTTCTCGGCCCGCTCCTGTCGGATCGCTTCGTTCAGCGAAGTGCCCGCCCTCACCATGCCCGCGATGTCGCCCAGCTCCTCCTTGGAGAAAGCTCGGAGCGCGCTGATCAGGCGGCAGCCGCGGTCATAGAGCTCCTTTCCAGCGTGTCCCGCGATGCCTCGCTTCACGAGCTGTTGCACCGCCGGGCTCTGGTGCTTCAGGTGGTACTGCTGCAGCAGCTGCTCCGCTCGGTCGGGGTTCTGGGCGAGGGTCTTTCGCACGTAGGCCTGGGCCGCCGCGACGCTGGCATCCTTCCCACCTGCTCGGCTAGCGAGCGGGCTGGTCGCGCCGCCTTCGGACATCGCCCGCTGGCGTGACTCCGCCAGTCGCTGGCGATCGTCGGCGCTGGGCTCGGACTTGTGGGTTTGCTCCGGACTCGCCTCGTCGCTCGAGGCGTGGCGTCGGGAGCGGACTGCATCTACGGTCATGGCGAACGCTTCGGGCGTCCTCGCCCGCAGTTGCGCGCGGCGTGCACGCAGGTCCGGGTTTCTGCGTTGGCGTCGCGAGTCGATCTGCTGGGCTGACGAAATCGCGCAACTGGTGCCTGGCGTGGCCGATCTGGACCCATGCGTAACGTTCGCCTGGACCTGCACCTCGACCCGCGCCGCGCTGGCGCCCCGCCCGTCTGCCGAGCGGCTCGAGGAGCAAGCGTATCCCCTCGGGGTCGCCGCCGACCTGGTGCAGGTCGACTGGGCCCAGGTTCCATCGCTGGCTGATACCTCCAGGAAACAATTCGGAGCTGCGTTTCGAGCGCGGCTCCAGCTGCCTCGAGAGGCGCTCCCGACGCACCCGTTGATCAGCTGGAGACTGGGTCTTCGGGCGCGACCGCAGGTCGAACCCGGAGCGCGTGTAGTCGAAACGGAGCGGGTGTGGGAATCCTCCCGGGGGGTGTGGGTGAGACCCTGGTGGGACGCGGAGACAGCGTCTCGGTCTCCGTCCGGAACTCGCTCCACGTCCACCTGCGACGGGTCAGTCGAGGTCAGCGGGCCACCTCTTTCTCGCCTCGCGGAAACGATCGAGCTTCTCGAAACGAGACGTTTCAGATCTGAAGTACCCGTCGCCCTCCAGATCTGAAGGACGAAAATTGTCACTCCTGAGACGCCACTCACATTTCGAGGGTTTGCCCGTTGGATGAGTTGGCACGATAGCTGCTTTCCTGCCGTCGACGGCTTCAGGCCCCCTCCCCCCCAGAACCCTCCTGGACCGTCTTTCCGACCTACCCGCTACGTGCCCCCACCCCGTATGAGCTACAAGCCGTCCGTTCCCCAAAGTGGACCCAGGCCCGCCCGTCGTCCGCGAGTGCTGATTGCCGATGCCGATCCAGTGGCCAGGGGCTGGCTCAAGCCGGTCATTGCCCACCTGGACGCGGAGATCGTGGAGGTCGCCACGGGACTCGAGCTCCAGCTCATGCTCACCCGCAAGGGACCGTTCGACCTGGTCATCACCAACGCGCGTCTCCCCGCCCCGAGTGGCCTCCAGGTGCTGGCGACGGTGAGAGCCAGCGGTTCGTCGACGCCGTTCATCGTGGTGACCTCGTTCCAGCAGAACGTGCTCAGGGTCTTCGTGAGTGACGCCGAAGGCACGGTGCTCTCGAGTCGAGTGGTCGATGCGGACAACCTGGGTGTCCTCGCCCAGAACCTGATCGGCAGCTCCACCGGCGATCACGCTCGCCAGATCGGCTGACGCAGGCGGCTCGAACCCAGCTCTGGTAAGCTGGGGAGTGATGGAGCCGAAGACGCAGGTCGAGATCCAGCTCGGCCACATGTGCAACAATCGTTGCGTCTTCTGCGTCTCGGGTCAGCAGACGGCGCTCGGAAGGGCGCGTCCCCTGCCCACCGAGCCGCTGCTCGAGAGCGTGCGTCAGGCCTTCGCGAAGGGTCACCGAAAGCTCACGTTGCTTGGCGGAGAGCCGACGCTGCAGCCTGGCTTCAAGGAGGTCGTCCAGGAAGCCGTTCGGCTCGGGTTCGAGGAGGTGGTGATCTTCACCAACGGCGTGAAGACCGCCCGGGAGGCCTTCCTGCAGGAGGTGCTCGACCTGGCGCCCCACCCCGGGTTCTTCACCTGGCGCATCAGCGTTCAGGGAGCCACCGAGGTCAGTCACGAAGGCACGACCAGGAAGCCCGGGTCCTTCGGCCGCATCCTGCGCACGATGGATAGCCTCGAGAAGCGTGGCGAGCGAATCACGGTCAACATGTGTGTGGTCGGCTCGAACTTCGCGTCCGTGGATCAGTTCCCAGAGCTGATTTCGCGCTACGGGGTGAAGCAACTGCACCTCGACATGGTGCGTCCGATGGATGCCGGTGAGCGCACCGACGAGGAGTTCGCTCAGATGATGCCGAGCTACGCCGAGATGGTGCCCGCGTTGACCCGGCTGTGTCGTGGCGTACCCAGAGGCTTCGATCTGAACATCGGCAACCTGCCGTTCTGCTTCGCGCCCGAGCTGGCTCCCTGGATTCATCACGACGGCGAGGCCACGGAGACGATCGCGGTGGACGGCGACCGCGAGCTGAGCCGCCCCTGGGACAAGTACTTCGTCAAGCGACGCGACAAGTTCAAGCCTCCTCGCTGCGCCAGCTGTGCCTTCGAGCCGCGCTGCAGCGGGATCTTTCAGAAGTACGCGGAGCTCCACGGCACGGATCAGATCGCGCCGGTTCCTGCGCGGCGCTTGCGGGAGCTCGATCCCGAGCGTCGAGTCTTCTGGGCGCATCTGACGGACGTATCCGCGCGGCTCGCGGAACTGCGCGAAGGTGAACAGCACGCTCAGGTCTGGCTCTGGGGAGATGGCGAGCTACGGGTTCGTGTCGAGTTTCCTCAAGGTAATGATGAGTTGTTGCTCGCGCTGCGTCCGCCCGGGTTCGGGGTAGGGAGCACGGACGTGTTCAGCCTTCACGTGCTGGCGCTGCCGACCGACCTCGACTCGGCTCGTCGCTGGCTGACCCGGATCTGGCGTGCTGCCTCCGAAGGGCAGCGCGTGCTCCATCCCTGTGGTGACGACGCGCTGACTCCCCTCTCGAAGCTCCTCGCAGCCCGGCTTGGTCGTCTTCGGGCTGCTGCTCCGTTCAGTAGGCTGACCTGGGTCGAGACGCGTCTCGCGAGCAGGACGCGTGCCGAGCTGTGCCTGGTGGCGGACGACGGTGGTCGCGCCGAGCTCTGGCTCGACGAGTCGGGAGGGAAGGGTACGGGAGGCTACCGCCTGCTCAGTTCGGCCACTGCGGACCTGAAGTCAGGACTGCGGGAGGTCCTGACCTGTTTGAGCGCTAGACAGCCTCGCGAACCAGCGGCGCTTAAAGTGACACCGTAGATTGCCGTTCATGGGTTTGGCCGTTCAGCCACGCTGGACGAGGTAGCCCATGGAGCAACAGGACGAACAAGACGAGATCGTTCAGGAGTTTCTCAGCGAGAGCTTCGAAGGACTGGACCAACTGGATCGCGAGCTCGTCGAGCTCGAGGAGGGAGGCGACCCGACGTCACGTCTGGCATCCATCTTCCGCACGATCCACAGCATGAAGGGCACTGCAGGGTTCCTCGGCTACGAGCGACTGGAGAAGGTAGCTCACGCTGGAGAGACCCTGCTCGCCAAGCTGAGGGACGGTAAGCTCAGCCTGACGAAGCCGATCGCCGATGCGCTGCTGAACATGGTGGACGCGGTGCGCGAGCTGCTCACCCAGGTGCAGGACTCTGGCGCAGAGACGGGCGGCGAGTACGAGCCGCTGGTCGAGCGCTTGCTGGCGCTGGCGGAAGGCGAGGCCGTCCCAGCGTCCAAGGCGGCTGTGGTGCCCCTCGATCCAGCGCTCGTGGAGGAGGTGATGCCCGAGGGCCTCGTCCCACCAGCGGCGCTGAAGTCCAGACTGCCGACGTCACCCGAACCCGCCTCTCCCCGAACCGCGGCCGAGCCAGAGGCCAGAGCAGCAGAATCCGTAGCCCCACTGCCTCCGTCGCCATCGGAGGCGGAGAAGGCAGCCGTCCCCGCTCAGCCCACGGCCTCTCGCGGGGGGGCCCCCGTCGAAGCGAGCGTGCGCGTCGACGTCGCGCTCCTGGATCGGTTGATGAACCTGGTGGGCGAGCTCGTGCTCGCTCGCAACCAGCTGCTGACATTCGCGGCCGGAGCCGAGGACCCGACATTCCTCGCGGCAACGCAGACTCTGAACCACATCACGAGCGAGCTGCAGGAGGGAATCATGAAGACCCGCATGCAGCCCATTGGCAGTGTCTGGGGTCGACTGCCGCGGGTCGTTCGGGATCTGGCCAGCGAGCTGGGAAAGCAGATCAAGCTCGAGACCGCCGGGGCGGAGACGGAGCTCGACCGGACGATCATCGAGGCGATCCGCGACCCGCTGACTCATATCCTGCGCAACGCTGCGGACCACGGCGTGGAGTCCCCCGCGGAGCGCACCGCGAAGGGCAAGCGCCCGCAGGGTACGATTCGCCTTCGCGCGTATCATGAGAGCGGCAAGGTCAACGTCGAGGTCTCCGACGACGGGGCGGGCATCAACACGGAGCGCATTCGTCAGCGCGCCATCGAGCGTGGGGTGATCACCCACGAGGCGGCCAAGCTGATGAACGAGAGCAAGCTCGCGAGTCTGATCTTCGAGCCCGGCTTCTCCACCGCGCAACAGGTCACGAACGTCTCGGGGCGTGGCGTCGGCATGGACGTCGTGAAGACGAACATCGAGCGCATCGGTGGTCGTGCCGAGGTGCTGCCGGGTGACGGGGGAGGCACCACCGTTCGCCTGAAGATCCCGCTGACGCTGGCCATCGTTTCCGCGCTGATTGTCAACGTCTCCGAGCAGCGCTTCGCCATTCCCCAGGTGAACCTGGTGGAGCTGGTGTGGCTCGATCAGAACCAGCTGGCGAACCAGGTCGAGGAGGTGCGAGGTGAGTACCTCTATCGCTTGCGAGGCAACCTGATCCCGCTGGTCTACCTCGATCGTGTGCTGAAGCTGCCCGGCAGCCAGCGCGATCCGGCCCTGGGAATGCACATCCTGGTGCTGCAGGCGGATGGACGCCGCTTTGGTCTGGTTGTTGACGACGTGCTCGACAACGAGGAGATCGTGGTCAAGCCGCTGGGACCAGAGCTGAAGGCGCTGCGGGTGTACGCCGGGGCGACGATCCGCGGTGACGGGCGCGTGGCGCTGATCCTCGATGTGCTCGGCCTGGCCCACGAAGCTCACGTGCTCCTGGAGTCCCAGATCCGAGGTCGTGAGGCGGTCAAGCGGACCACCGGTCCCACGAGCGCGGCGCGTGAGTCCGTCTTGCTCTGTCGCTCTGCGGAGGAACGCATCGCGATCCCGCTGAACCTGGTGACTCGCCTAGAGGAGATCGACGCGCGCGCCGTGGAGCGGGCAGCCGGAAACGAGGTGGTGCAGTACCACGGTGAGATCATGCCGCTGGTGCGCCTCTCCAGGCTCCTCGGGCAGGAAAGCGTGGCGAACGACGCGCCAATCCAGGTGGTCGTCTACGCAGATCACGATCACAGCGTGGGGCTGGTCGTCGACGAGGTCGAGGACATCATCGATCAAGAGAGCATGTCCGTGCGGAAAGGAACGCAGGGATCTCTCTTCGATAGTGCGGTGGTGCGCGGCAAGGTTACCGACCTGCTCGACTTGCGAGCGCTGGCGGAGAGTGGCTCCGGGACGCCCTTCGCCGCGGTGGGAGGCTTCTGATGGGACAGCTTTGCACCTTCTACCTCGACGGCTCGCGCTTCTGCATCGACGTCTCCCTGGTGCAGGAGGTGTTGCGCCCTCAGCCCATGACCGAGGTGCCGCTGGCTCCGGGGCGGATACAGGGATTGATCAACCTTCGCGGTCGCATCGTTTCCGCGATCAACCTGCGAAGGTGCTTCGGAATGAATCCTGGAGGCACCGAATCGAGGGACATGAACGTGGTCGTTCGAGTCGGTGACTCGGTCGTGAGTCTGATCGTCGATCAGATTGGGGACGTAGTGGAAGTGGACGAGCAGCAACTGGAGCGGGTTCCGGACACCATCAAAGCGAAGTTCTGCGACCTGGTGCACCAGATCTGCAAGCTCCCTGATGACCTGCTGCTGGTGCTGGATCCCGCCAGCGTTCTTGCGGGAATGGAATAGACGAACATGGGTACTACGACTCAACGCAAGCCAAGGGTGAAGAGCGTCGCCAAGGCCGGAGCAAGCGAGCTGGAGCCGACCAGCGAGGCCAAGATCAGCGTGTTTCCGCGGCAGCGCAAGGGACACCCTGCCTCCGAGCTGGATCGGCTGCCGGTCAGCGTGATGCGGCTGACCCCCGGGCTGGCGACCTGCTACCTCAACGCCCACGGAAGGCGCGTGTTGCGTTCGCTGGACGGTTTGCTGGACGTACCCGAGGAACGCCTGTTCGAGACGTTGATCTCGAGGTTTCACGCGGAACCAGCCGAGTGCTTCCGTCAGCTACAGGATCCGGACGAGAGCGAGTTTCAGCTCGAGCTGCTGATCGACGGGGTCGAGTGGGCGTTCGAGATCACGCGGGGTGACCAGGAGTTCCAGCTGGTCTGGCATGTCCGTTCGCCGATCGTCGAGCTGCAGTCCCGCCTTGAGCGGCTGGAGTCGGTCGTCGAGCGTGCGCCCCAGCCGATGCTCGTCTGTTCGCCGGGGCTGGTGATTCAGTCACTCAACGCTGCCGCGCGCTCGGCCTGGTCGAGCTTGACGCAGCGCTGGAGCGTCGGTCGCGAAGACGCGCTCGGCGCAGAGCTCAGCGAGCTGCTGGTCGAGGCAGGGCTGGATGTCGAGTCCCTCACGACCCTGAGCGGGCTTCCTGCGACGCTCGATCTGCCACTCGGCGAGATCGTGTATCGGCTGCGCTTCGTGCCAGTCCACGCTCAGAGGGCCTGGGTCGGGACCTGCGTGACGTGGGATGTCGTCGCGGAGACGCGGTCCACCGAGCAGCGCATCTCGGAGGCGGTGGCGCGCGAGCGCGCCGAGACGGGTGCCCTGCGCCGGGACATCGACGTGCTGGTGACCTGCCTGAGTCGCGTTGCGAACGGCGAACTGGCGCTGGAGCTGCCGCGCTTCGAGGAGGCGTCGATCCAGCGCGTGGTCGACGCCCTGGAGCGGCTGCTCGGCGGCATGCGGCGCAGCGTGGCGAGCCTCGAGTCGACCGCCGATACCCTCGCGGCTTCTGCCGACCAGCTGACCAACGTTGGCGAACGCATGCTGAGCGGCGCACACAACACCCGCGAGCGGAGTGAATCGGCGTCCAAGGGCTCTCAGGACGTGCACGAGCACGTCCTCTCCGTGGCTACCAGTGCGGAGGAGATGGCGGCAAGCGCTCGCGAGATCGCCATCAGCGCTTCCAAGGCGGCTTCGGTCGCGACCCACGCCGTGGGCGTCGCCAAGTCGACCAGCACTACCGTTTCGGATCTCGCCGTCAGCAGCGAGGCCATCGGCAAGGTCGTCAAGGTCATCAACTCCATCGCCGAGCAAACCAACCTCCTGGCGCTCAACGCGACCATCGAGGCTGCGCGTGCTGGGGAAGCGGGCAAGGGCTTCGCAGTGGTCGCGAACGAGGTGAAGGAACTCGCGAAGGAGACCGCAAAGGCAACGCTGGAGATCGGCGATCGCATCGAGGCGATTCAGTCCGATACGCAACGCGTGGCTCGAGCCATCGACGAGATCGGGAGCGTGGTGAACCAGATCCATAACTTCCAGGCCACCATCGCCACGGCTGTCGAGCAGCAGCACTCCGTCACCAAGGAAATCAGCCAGCGCGCACTGGGTGCTGCCGAGTCGAGCGCCGAGATCGCCGAACACACGCGCTCGGTTCAGCACTCGGCGTCGTCCACCGCGGCGAGCGCGCAGGAGACCCAGGTCGCCGCTCGCGCCGTGGCGACCACCGCATTCGATCTGAAGCGCATCGTCTCCGACTTCCGCTCGTGATTCCGCTCCGAGAGCCACATGATCCCCCTTCGACAGCCCCTGCGAGTCCTGATCGCCGACACCTCCGTCGCGCTGCGACGCTTGATCGCTGGTGTGCTCACGGAGCTTCAGGGGGTGAGCGTGGTCGACATCGCGGCCACGTCCGAGCTCGCGATTGAGCAGGTGGTCAACACACGCCCAGACGTCCTGGTGCTCGATGTCAACATGGACGCCGTCGGCGTGCTGGAGTCCTTGCAGGCAGCGCCCAGGTTCCCTGCGGTCGTGCTGCTGGCAAGCGGTACTCCTCGGGACGTCGCCGCGTCGCTCGAGGCGATCGAGGCGGGCGCGGCAGACGTGGTTACCAAGCTCCCTCGAGGGAGCCTGGAATCAGTCCTGCGGCAGTGGATACGCGACGAGCTCGCCCCTCGCATCCTGGCGGCGAATCCCCGCCGACCGGAACGCGGAGCCGTGGACTCGCTGTTTACCGAGCGCGCCAGACCCGGCGGCGGGCCTCGAACGCCGGTCATCGTACCGCCCCAGGAAGAGCTGGCTCGGGTACCGCCAAGACACGTGATTCGTATCGTCGCGATCGGCGCGTCGACGGGAGGCCCCAAGGCGCTCGCCCAGATCCTGCCAGCGTTGCCGGCGGACTTTCCGGTGCCGATCGTCGTCGTCCAGCACATGCCTGCGGCGTTCACCGGCCTCCTGGCGGCGCGCTTGTCCTCGGTTTCACGCCTGGAGGTCGTGGAGGCGACGACGGGGGAGGCGCTGTCTGCCGGACGAGTGTATATTGCCCCGGGGAATCAGCATTTGCTCGTCTCGGGCAAGCCGGATTCAGCACGATCGGAGCTCTCCTCTGCGCCCCCCGAGAACTCTTGCCGTCCCGCGGTCGATGTTCTGTTTCGATCCGTCGGTGTGGTCTTCGGGGCGGCGTCCCTGGGGGTGGTGCTGACCGGTATGGGGCAGGATGGGCTACTCGGTGCGACCGCTCTGCGCGAGCGGGGGGCACGCGTTCTGGCTCAGGACGAAGCGACCAGCATCGTGTGGGGTATGCCAGGGCTCGTAGCCAAGCGTGGCCTGGCTCACAAGCAGGTGCCCCTGTTTCGCATGGCTGGAGAGATCTGTGACGAGGTGCTCGGCCCCCCCCGCGATCAGAACGCGAGGTTCTCATGCCTCTGACCGCGCCGGACTACGAGTACGTCCGAGATCTGGTGCGCCGCTCGAGCGCGATAGTCCTTGGCGCCGACAAGGACTACCTGGTCAAGGCGAGGCTGACCTCGCTTGCCCGACTCGAGGGCTTCGGGTGCCTCGAACGCTTCATGTACGAGGTCCGGAACTCCACTTCCTCGGATTTGCGTTTCCGTGTGGTAGAGGCGCTGACGACGAACGAGACCAGCTTCTTCAGGGATCAGACGCCCTTCGAGATGCTGCGAGAACTCGTGTTGCCCGAGCTGATCCGGGCGCGGAGCGCTGACCGTACCCTTCGCATCTGGTCCGCCGGCTGCTCCTCGGGACAGGAGCTCTACTCCGTCGCGATGCTGCTCGAGCGGCACTTTCCCTGTCTCGAGAGCTGGGACGTCGAGTTGCTCGGAACGGACCTCAACAAGGAGATGGTGCGTCGGGCACGCAGTGGCTGCTACAACGCGCTCGAGGTCAGCCGCGGTCTGGCCGAGGAGTATCGTGGCTACGTCCACGCCAGCGGGCGAGACTTCCAGGTCGATGAGCGAGTGCGTCGCCGTACGCGCTTCACGCAGTTGAACCTGATTGATCAGTGGCCAGACCTCGGGCTGTTCGACGTCGTGTTGCTCAGGAACGTGTTGATCTACTTCGACATGAGCAGCAAGGCGGAGGTGCTCACGCGGGTGCAAGATCACCTGCGTTTGCCTGGCTTCTTGTTTCTCGGCGGAACCGAGACGACGCTCAACGTGCACTGTGGCTTCCAGCGCGTTCAGCCAGAGCGCGCCAACTGCTACCGACTACAAGGGACACCATGATCGACGCGAATCAAATCAACGAGGCGACGGGCGAGGTTTGGAGCACGATGCTTGGCGCTGAGCCCAGCCCCGCGAACGCTACCGAGACCGAGGGGTTCGTCTCTGCCAGCGTCAGTATCAGCGGCGCCTGGAACGGCACGGTGCTCATCAACTGCGCGGCGGAGCTCGCCTCCCAGGTCGCTTGCACCATGTTCGAACTCGAACAGGAGGACCTCGACGACGAGCTGATCGCGGACGCGCTGGGGGAGGTGGCGAACATGATCGGTGGCAAGCTGAAGGGCATGCTTCCGGCGCCCTCGACGCTCTCGATGCCGACGGTGATTCGCCACCAGTACCTCGCTGACATCCGCTACCCGAACCAGACACTCGGACCCGTTCAGAACTTCGAGGTCGGTGGTCACGCGCTGCGCGTCGCCGTCCTGAAGGGTGAGGGTCAAGCGGTCTCGGCGGTGGCGTAAAGTATCTCGGGGATCGGTCGTTCTCTATCTCGGAGTATGGCTAGACCGGAACCCACAGGTGTCGAGCGGCGCTTCGACGAATCCCAACTGATCGTCTCCAAGACGGATCTGAACGGGCGCATCACCTACGCGAATCGCACGTTCATCGAGGTCTGCGGGTACTCGGAGGCGGAGCTGCTGGGCAAACCGCACAGCATCGTGCGTCACCCGGCCATGCCCCGGTCGGCCTTCGCGCTGATGTGGGAGACCATCAGCTCCGGTCGTGAGTTCTTTGGCTACGTGATCAACCTCTGCAAGAACGGTGACCACTACTGGGTGCTGGCGCACGTCACCCCGAGCCTCGGCGTCGGCGGGGAGATCATCGGCTACCACTCCACACGTCGCGTACCGGAATCGCGAGCCATCGCGGTGGTGGAGCCGCTGTACGCTGAGCTAGTCGAGGTCGAGCAGCGTGCGCCGAGCAAGGCGTCGGCGGTAGAGGCTGGAGTCCAGTCACTCACAGAGGTGTTGAAGCAGAAAGGCGTCGAGTACGACGAGCTCGTGCTGACGATCTAGGTGTCATGGCCATCGCACTCGATCAGGACCTGAACCCGCCGCCCGAGCCGGTGAAGCGGGCCAAGTCAGCCAAGAAGCCTTCGGACACCGAGCGAGAGCTCGCGCTGTACAAGCACTGGTTCGCGGTCATCGCAGAGACCTGCCAGGAAGCTGCGCGCGGAAACCTGGAGGCGCGCGTGCTGCGTTCCCCGGAGCAGGGTGAGATCGGAGACGCCGCCGTCGCCGTGAACCACCTGCTGGACGTCACGGAGTCCTTCATCCGGGACACCAAGGCGACCCTCGAGCATGCTGGTCGAGGGAGATTTTTCCGCAAGGTATTGTTGCGAGGCATGCCTGGGGCGTTCCGGCTGGCCGGAGAATCGATCAACGACGCGACCGTGGCCATGTGCGAGCAAACGGACGCCCTGAAGCGATCCGATCTACGTCGCTTGGAGCTCGCGGACGAGTTCGAGAGCCAGATCCAGAGCGTGATCGCCAACGTGGCCACGTCTTCGACGCAGATGCAGTCCACCGCGGAGTCGCTGGCAGCGCTGGCGGCGACGACCAACGAGGAATCGCGCTCCGTCGCGAGCGCTGCGGACGAGACGGCGCTGAGCGTTCAGACGATCGCCTCGGCGATCGAGCAGCTCAGCGCCTGCGCGAGCGAGATTGGCAGGCAGGTCCAGGACGCCGAGGGGGTCGTTCGCGACGCCGTGCAAGGAGCGGACGAGGGATCGGCGGTGGTCGGCGGACTCGCCAAGGCGAGCGCCGAGGTGGGAGACGCAATCGCGCTGATTGCCCATGTCGCCAAGCAGACCAACATGCTCGCGCTGAACGCCACCATCGAGGCCGCGCGCGCCGGGGAGGTCGGCAAGGGCTTCGCGGTCGTCGCTAGCGAGGTCAAGAGCCTGGCTCGTCAGACCTCTTCCGCTACCGAGAGCATCTCCGGTCTGATCCAGTCGATTCAGAGCGCGACGGGTGAAGGCGTGGCCGCCGTTGGGCAGATCGACGCGACGATCCGTGGACTCGACGCGATCACCAACGTGATCGCCAACAGCGTGCGCGAGCAGCGCGCCGCGACCCAGGAGATCAGCGTCAACCTGCAGCAAGCAGCAATCGGCACGCAGGA
Source organism: Myxococcales bacterium (assembly GCA_020430865.1). The sequence continues at coordinate 7,122 of JAGQIY010000819.1, read as the reverse complement.
GGTCTCGCGCAGCGTGATCGTCGTGAGTCAGACCGCCGACGAGACGAGCACCGCGGCCACGGCGCTGCTCCAGGCTGCGGGCGCCTTGTCGGCACAGTCCGAGGCCCTGCTCGAGGCGACCCAGAGCTTCCTCGCTGCCGTGCGCGCCTGAGCAGACGACGAGGCGTCCTCGAGATCGTCGTCAGGCCGCGGGCTAGTGCCCGATGCCGAGCAGGGCGAGGCCCACGCAGGCGACGAGGGTGGCGTACTCGAGGCGATTTCCTTTGATCCGGGAGGAAAGAGTACGAAGTCGTCTCCCGATGAAGTTCCCGCCCAGGATCGCGGCCGCAGTCACCAGGCTCAGCTGAGCGAGGTGGGATGTGAAGAGACCGCCGGCTCCGTAGCCGATGATGCGCCCGAGGTGCATCGCGACGGCGCATGCCGAGACGCTCGCGACGTAGGCCTCGCCGGATAGACCGACGGTCAAGAGCAGCGGAGCGACGAGGAGACCCGCTCCGCCGACGGCTCCGTTCAGCGCTCCGATCAAGCCGCCGGCGGGAACCATCGCCCACGCGCGGGGCCTCAGCTGAATCCAGCCGAGGGCTCGCGCGATCGCGAGCAGCGTCATGGATACCAGAAGCCAGCGCGTGAGCGCCGGTGGGGCCGCGCTCACGAGCAGACCACCCACCACACTGCCAGGGACCGCGGCCGCTGCGAAGCCAGCAATCGTGCTCCAGGCCACACTGCGCCGAAACAAGAACAGCCGGTGGAGGTTGCCGAGTAGCAGCGCGGGAGCCGTGCAGGCCAGCGCTTCTGCAGGGCTCCAGACCAGTGACAGGACCAACAGGAGCAGCATGCCGCCGCCTATGCCGCTCAGCGTGGTCAAGGCGCCGGCAAAGATCCCCATGCCCAGCAACAGCAGCAGCGTTTCCATGCCCTGGATCTGGGGTGGATGGTTACTTTCGTCCAATCGATAGTTCATGCGGTTTCTATCGATAGAACCTATGATAACCCATGCTCGACGATCTCCGACACTTGCTCCTCGTGGTGGAGCACGGGACGTTCACCGCCGCGGCGCAGCACGCTCACCTGAGCCAGCCGGCGTTCAGCGCCTCGATCCAGCGCCTCGAGGAGCACTTCGGGGCGCGGCTCCTGTTCAGGGGCCGGCGCGGCGCGTCGCTGACCGCGGCAGGCAACGCGCTGCTGCCTCGGGCGCAGCAGGCGCTCAACGCCCTCAGCGATGGCAAGCGCGCGATCGAGGAGCTGGAGTCGCTGGCCCGAGGCGAAGTCCGCATCGGGGCCGGCGCGACGGCGGCGACCTACCTGCTGCCGCCGCTGCTCGCGAAGTATCGCAAGACGTACCCCGCGGTGCGCATCGTGATGCGAGAGCTGAGCACGCCCACCCTGGAGGCTCAGCTGGCCCGTGGCCAGCTGGATCTGTGCGTGGTGAGCGGTCCGGACGGTGAGACCTGGCAGTGGGACGAGTTCATCCTGATCAGCGCACCAGGCTCAGAGTGGCGAGTGGAGGAGCCAGGCGTCCCGTTCATCACCTTCGGTCAAGGCACGACCACTCGCAGCGTCCTCGATGAGTATTTTCCGCACGCAGAAATCGTGATGGAGCTCGGGAGCATCGCAGCCGCCAAGGGGCACGTCCGGGAGGGCATGGGAGTTGCTCTGATCAGTCGGGCTGCGGTGCTTCGGGACTTGAGCCAGGGGCACCTGGTGGAGCTCCCTCACCCCCAAACCCCGATCCCCAGGGAACTGACGTTGCTCCACCGCGGTGTGGAGAGCTTGCCTCCAGCGGCTCGCGCGCTGCGAGAGCTGATGCTGGCGTGGTCTTCGACGGAGCAGTGCGCTCGTCGCCCGAAGCGCCCTCGTACGCGGAAGGGGCGCCTAAAGTAGCTCGGCCAGCTCGCGGATGGCCTCTGGCGTCTGTGCGTCCTTGAGCAGCAGCGGCAATCGCACACGATCGGCCTCGAGCTGCTCGAGGCGTTCGAGGCTGTCCGCCTGCACCCGCTCCCGGATCGCGCGCCGCACGCCACCGCTGATGGCTTCGTCGCCGGGCTTGCTTCGATCCAGGTCGTGATCGCCGAGCAAGATCTCGCGCTCGCGCTCGCTGAACAGTTCGTCGATCACACCATTGATGATCAGCCGCGCGACGGGCAGCTTGAGCTCCGTTTCCAGCGCCTCGAAGAGCTCGATCGTCTCGTTCGTCGGCATGTCCTCGGGCAGCGTCACCACCACGACGCCGCTCTGCTCGGGATCCTGGAACATCTTCCAGGCGCGATCGGCGTCCCGTCTGAGAATTCCGGGCGGAACCACTTCGGTGATCACCTTGGGTACCCGCAGCATGTCCAGGCCATGGCCGGTGGCCGGCGCGTCGAAGAGCACGATGTCGAAGCGCTGCTCGCCGTTCGGGAGCTCCTCGATGGAGTGGTACCAGGCCTTGCCGAGCATCGACCACTCCTGCAGTCCGGGGACGCCCTTGAAGAAGCCGCGCGTGTACTTGTTGTCGAACACGGCCTTGTAGGCGGTGCGGCTCTTCAGGATCATCAGGCCGTACTCGGCCATCGCCTTCTCGGCGGTGATCTTCACCGCCCAGACGTTGTCCTGGATGGAGACGATGTCCTCGCCGATTGGCGGAACGCCGAGCAGCGAGGAGATGCGCTCCTTCGCGTCGCAGATCCCGATCAGCACGCGTTTGCCCTGCGCGGCCAGCTTGAGAGCCAGCGCTGCGGTGACGGTGGTCTTGCCCACGCCACCCTTGCCGGTGATGAACAGGAAGCGTTGCTGGGCGCGATCGAACGAGGTCATGGTGGGGAGCGAGGCAGCCGAAACCGTCCAGCGTCGACCCGGGGAGCTACGGTCGGGCTGGCGGCGCTGATTAGCGCGAGTTTGTAGGGAATCGCGGCGCTCGCTGCAAGCTTGGGAGGCTCTTTGCAACGCTTTGAGTTAGGACTCTGCTCATGAAGCTTGGGCTGATCCAGATGAACCCGACGGTGGGCGCCGTCGAGGCCAACGTGACCGAGCTCCTGGAGCACGCTCGCCGGGCCGTGGATCGAGGGGTCAGTCTCGCCCTGGCCTCCGAGCTGGTCGTGCCTGGCTACCCACCACGAGACCTGCTGGATCGCCCAGCCTTTCGCCGAGCGGTGGCCCAGGCGACGCGGCGCCTGATCGCGGAGGCGCCGGCGGAGCTTACGTTGGTGTTCGGCAGCCTGGGCGCAGGCGACGAGCTGCGTGGCCTCGAGGAGAGCGATGCGGTCGGGTTGCTGGGCAACGACGCCATCGTGTGTCGAGGTGGCGAGGAGGTGCTGCGCACGCGCAAGTGCCTGCTGCCCACCTACGACGTATTCGACGAGGCGCGCTACTTTGCCCCGGGGGATCACATCCGGGTGCTGCAGCACGCCGGGCGGCGCTTCGCGATCACGATCTGCGAGGACGCCTGGGCGGAGTCCGAGTTTCCCATGCAGCGCTATCGGCAGAATCCGTTGCTTGGTCTGGACTCGCGTCAGGCCGACTACATCCTGAACCTCTCGGCGAGCCCGTTCACGGTACCGAAGGTCGCTGAACGCGTGCAGGTGTTCTCCCACCTCGCCAAGAACCACGGCCTTCCGGTGATCATCGCCAACCAGGTTGGCGGCAACGACGAGCTGCTCTTCGACGGACGCAGCGCGGTCTACAACGCCCACGGACAGGTCTCCCACCGGGCTCCGGCCTTCGAGACCTGCCTGGAGGTGCTGGATCTGGACGCGTGTCTGGCTGGCGAGGTGGAGCACGAGTCGAGCTCCGTGGAGGAGCTGGCCTACGGAGGCCTGGTGCTCGGCGTGCGCGACTACGCGCGGAAATGCGGCTTCGAGCGCGCGGTCCTGGGGTTGAGCGGTGGCATAGACTCCGCGCTGACCGCTACCATCGCGGTCGATGCCCTGGGGAAGCAGAACGTGATCGGTGTCGCGATGCCCACACGCTACAGCTCGGAGGGGTCCGTCAGCGACGCGCGACAGCTGGCGGAAAACCTGGGCATCGACTTCCATCTGGTCGACATCGATCCGATATTCGAGAGCTATATCCAGCAGTTACAGGCGCAGCTGGATGCGCTGATGGCTCCCTCGCCCAGGGACGTGACCCTCGAGAACATCCAGGCGCGAATCCGTGGGGCAACGGTGATGGCGTTCTCCAATCGCACCGGTGCGCTGGTCCTGACCACGGGCAACAAGAGCGAGATGGCCGTCGGCTACTGCACGCTCTACGGGGACATGGTCGGCGGCCTCGCGGTGATCAACGACGTGCCGAAGACGCTGGTGTATCGGCTGTCCCGTTACGTGAACCGAGCCGAGGAGCGCATTCCGCTCTCCAGCATCACCAAGCCGCCCTCCGCCGAGCTGAGACCGAACCAGCTCGATCAGGACTCCCTGCCCGAGTACGACGTGCTCGATCGCATCCTCGAGCTCAGCGTGGAGCAGGGCAAGAGCCGGGAGCAGATCCTGGCCCTGGGGCTCGACGCGGAGAGCGTCGATCGCGTGCTCTGGCTGCTGAGAAGCAATGAGTACAAGCGTCGCCAGGCGGCGCCCGGACTCATCATCACTCGCAAGGCGTTCGGCATGGGTCGACGCATGCCCATCGCGCAGGCCTTCAAGGAGTAGTGTCGAGGCGCTCCGCGACTGGGAGCGAGCCCGATCGCAGCCAAGCGGCTGGCGCTGCTGGGCGTGCTGAGATAAGCAATCCAGGTGTTCCGGCCCTCTCGTCTTCCTGATCTCGGCTGGCTCTGCCTCGGCCTGAGCCTGAGCATCGCCTGCGACGATGGTGAGAAGCCATCGGGAGCGAGCGCGAGCGCCAGCGTGGCGGCAGCCAGCGCTTCCGCAGCATCCAGCCAGCACCCGAACTATCAACTGAGCGGCTTCGAAGTTGCCCCAGGGAAATTCGCGATTCCCGTGGGACCCAGGCTCCTGCTCGAGCCTGGTAAGGGCGCAGGGCCCGTGCGCTTCGGCGCGACGGTGGAGACCATCGAGCGCCAGATGGGCATGAAGTGTCAGGACCTCTCCCCCACCTTCTGCGGCATCACCACGGCTGCGATCGACTTCGTCCTGACCGATGGCAAGGTCAGCGAGATCCGCGTGCACCGCATCCAGCGCCCGTCGACGCCCGATCGCTCGGGCACGCCTCGCCTGTACGGCGTGTTCAACGGGAAGCTGATCAAGAACGTCTCGTTGGGTATGTACCGTGGACTCGTGAAGGAGGCGCTCGGTGAGCCCCTGAGGTCGGACACCATCAGCGAACCCAACGCCTTTGGTACGTACGAGATCGACCACTACCAGGGCATGAGTCTCGAGTTCGATCGTCTCAAGAACAACAACAACGTGCTCGGCGGCGTGATCCTGCGACCCATGGACGCGCCGTTGCCACCCGTGGCGACCAAGCCGCTGTCGACTCCGCCGGCCCGCCCTGCCACACCGGCCCCCTCCGCTTCCAAGTAGGCCCGCGAGGATCCGAACTCGTCCCGGAGCGCTTCGCCCGCCTCCTGCTTGAGGCCGCGCGGATCCAAAGAGCCAGATCAGACCTGTCGTCGACCCCTCACGGCCGCTCGTGCGCGGACTTTTTCGGGTTTTTCGGGGGGGAGAGGGAAGATGCTGGAGCCATCCGGCGTGTTTGCAAAAACTCCGCGCAACTCTTGGAGCGTGCGTCCGACAAGCGCGACGTGTCGAAGCCTCCGCCTCGCTCCCGTGTACCGAACTCGCGCGACGCCACGTTGTCAGGGTCGGACAGCGTATTCGAGCAGCGAACGGAGCCCGTGGTGTCGCTGCGCTGGCTCCCGTCTCGCCGCGGCGCGCTGGTCGATTGCGATGCCCCCACGCCTCAGCAATCACCCGCCATCCGTCCGCTCGCACACCGGGGCCCTCGACTCCTCCCGCCCTATGACGGCGACACCCAAGAGCAGCCAGCGCTCAGTCTGCCACCCAGCACGGAGCGCATGGATCCGCCGCTGCCCGCGTCTCAGCCCGCGGTCCCGACGACCGTGCGGCCGCCTCCGCTGCCTGGACCCCGCAAGCAACCCAAGAATGGCGTGACGACGCTGGCCCTGGGGAGCCCACCCGAAGGAGCGGCCACACCCAGAGGCGAGCGGGCGCCAGTATCCGCTCCAGCGCCTCCGACTCGCCCCACGACCCCGGACCCGGTCGATCTCCGTCGCAAGACTTCGGTGCCCGAGGCGCAGAGCGAGGGGCCGCCCCCTGCACAGCGTCGTCCTCGTCCCGAGTTGAGTCAGCGCATCATGCTCTTCGCGGAGGGATCCTCCGCCAAAAAAGCCGCAAGGAAAATCAAGCCGCGCCGTGCCAGGGCCCCGCTTGGTTGGATCGTGTTCGGGATCGCGGGTTTCACCTTCGGTTGCCTGAGCCTCGCGGCGCTCGCTGGCACCATCGCCGGTGGCCGCCTGGCGCAGGATCGGGCGGCGCAGGCGCCCGCACCCAGCGCCTCCCCGATCTCCCTCGAGGCGCGTATCGAGAGCTGCGCAGGCTGCATGCAACCTGCGACTCTGCCGGCTCTGGCGCCGTCTGCCCCGACCGTGCCTTCACGCCCCAGGCAGCCGCGCCACGTGTCGTCCAGCCCTGCGCCAGCCGCCTCGTCCAGCGCGCTTCCTGGCGGCTTGCCTGGCGCGGGGCTCTGATCTGCGTCGAACGGCGCGTCGGTGAACGCGTCTCGGCCGCGCGAAGTGAACCTCGCGCGGCCGAGTCGGGTCGAGCTGGCTCAGTGCCGCCGCCGTCGCAGTCCGAGCCCGAGCAGGCCGAGCAGCATCAGGCCGCCCACGGCGCCCGAGCCGTGGCCTGAGTTGGCAACGGAGAGCGTGCACGTCGCGCTCGAGGACGAGCCACCGTCGTTGCGACTTCCGCCCGTCGCGCTATTGCCTGCGCTGGCTCCGCTGCCTCCGGCTCCACTCCCCGCATCGCCGCCGACACCGCTTCCAGCGGCCCCACCCTCCGCGCCTGAGCCGCCAGAGCCGCCGTTGCCGCCGCTGCTCGAGCCAGCGCTGCCAGCGCTTCCAGCGCTGCCGCTGCTACCGCCGCTACCGCCGCTACCGCCGTTGCTGACGTTGCACTCGCTGGCGCAGCTCTGCGAGAGGCAGCTGTTCCAGGCGTTCAGCGCGGCGTTGTT
>JAGQIY010000818.1 GCA_020430865.1 Myxococcales bacterium | reverse complement strand
TCTTGAGGAAAGCCTCTTCGAATTCGCCCCAGGTCCCGCTCTCACGCTTCCCTGCGGAATAGCGTGCGACGCCCTTGCTGCGGTCGGGGTCGTACATCTCGAGCACCGCGGCTTGTTGCATCGAGGTGCTGCCACCTGCGCTACCAGCGTGCTCAGGGTTGCCCTCCAGCTTGATCGGGCGACCGTCGTAGCTGCGGGCGAGCAGGCCAACACCGACGCCACCGAGCTCCATGGTGGTGGCGAAGTAAACGGGCTTGCCGGGGATCAGCCCCTCAGGACGATTCGTCCGTGGGAGCAAGCGGTCTTCCTGCCAGCAACCGCTGAGGGCCAGAGACGCCCCCATGAGCTGGAGGAAACGCCGACGGCCAGGCACCGTGGGGCCTTCGTCAGCCTTGGCGAAGAACTCACGCTGCGCATTGGCGCGGAATTCGTCGGTGTTCTCACGCTCGGCGAGGCTTCGCCAGAACTTGGGCTTCTTCACCTGTGACATGTGGAGCAATCGGTTGGGGGATTGATGTTGTTCTCTTTGCGCAAGCGCATGCCCACTGCGAGCTGGTCACCGCCCTCTGGTTCATAGGCCATGTTGGTGACCTCGGAGACGGGGCGCAGGTGCTGCTCGGGAGCGCGATGGCAGTCGAGGCACCAGCCCATCGAGAGCGGCTCGTGTTGGTAGACCTCGGGCATCTTGTCGATGCGGCCGTGGCAAGACGCGCAACCAACGCCGCGTGTCACGTGGGCGCTGTGGTTGAAGTACACGTAGTCAGGCAGGTCGTGCACCTTGATCCACTCGACGGCGTCGCCCGTTTCCGCGCTCTTGCGGATGGGCTCGAGCTTCGCGCTCGTCTTGCGCACCCGCGCATGGCAGTTCATGCAGGTGGCCGTGGGGGGAATGGCCGCGTGAGCCGCCTTTTCCACCGTGTTGTGGCAATACCGGCAATCGATCCCGAGCTCGCCCGCGTGGAGCGCGTGGCTGTAGGGAACCGGCTGCTCCGGCATGTAACCAACATCGGTGGTCTTGGGTGAGAAGCCGTACCAGATGGCGCCGATCAGGTAGAGCGGTGCTCCACCCAGAACGATGCCCGCGAGGTCGCGGGTCTTATTGGCCCATCGAGGAAAAACGAAGCGTGACATGGGTTTGCTGCGCTCGGTTGTTAACGTGGGGTAGCTGACATGCCGCCGGATGACGGACGAGGCGTGGACTGCGCTGGGCGCAGGTGAGTCGTGCTTTCCTCGCGCAGCGAGCGCGAGAACCAACCGCGGCGCCTCGCTACCACGACGGGGCACGTCCTGGCGACCCTCTGGTGAGGGCTCGAGGGCACTTCGGTCGTGTGTCCTCCGCGGAGGCTGGGACGCGAGGTGACGGCTGGAGGAATAGGAGTCATGGAAGCTTCGTTCGCCGGGATGACTTGATCCGATTTGGAGCCCGACGGAAGCGAACGGATTGCGCTCGACCACGAACCGGTGATTGAGCGCCCAGAACGCTGAACCGCTGCTCCCGCCTTGCGAAACCGGGGAGTTGGATGAATCTTCTGCGCGCTTTCCCGAGGTCGGGAGCCGCTAGGGGGGCGTTATGTTCGGCCGTCGCGGGAAAGTAAATGCGACCAATCGACACCCCCTGCGCGGCGTCTGGTCACCGCGGGAAGTCCGATGGTTACGCCATTGCGGTAAATCGTCGCAGTCGACTTGCCCGGGTTCGGGGGTGAGGGGCAGGCAGGTGGGAGCTGAAGGGCAGCGCTACAAAGCGCAGCGAGGGCGACCCCCTGGGGGATCACCCTCGCGCTAGTTTTGCAGTGTGTGGTCTCGTCTCAGAAGTCCCGCATCTGCTTGCGGATCTTGCCGATCGCCTGCTCCTGGAGCTGACGGATGCGCTCACGACTGAGATTGTACTTGTCGCCAATCTCCTTGAGCGTCAGCTCCTCCTCGTTGTCCAGTCCGAAGCGCCAGCGGATGATCCGGCTCTCGATCGGGGTCAACGTGCCCAGCAGGCGCCGCACCTCCTCCGCCCACTTGGCCGCGGCCAGGTCGTCGTAGGGGGAGTTGGCGTTCTCTTCCACGAGGAAATCAATGAACTTGCGTCCGTCCTCGTCGCCCACGGGGCGGTCGAGTGAGAACGGGGTCTCTGCGTAGAGATCCTTGACCTTGTCGAGCTTCTCGCGCGGAACGCCCGTCTCCTTCTCGAGCTCCTCGACTGAAGGCTCACGTCCGGTTCGAGCGATGATGGTCTGCGTTGCCCGCGATACCCGGTTGTAGGTGTCCAGCATGTGG
>JAGQIY010000817.1 GCA_020430865.1 Myxococcales bacterium | reverse complement strand
GTTATCGGACAGGAAGCGGATCAGATCGTTCGCGTGCAGCAGGCCATCGACGTTGTCGACGCGGTCACGCCCCACAGGGTAGCGTGAGTGGCCCTTCTCCCCGACGATTCGCAGCACCTCCTCCCGGGGGCAGTCGATGGGGAGGGTCGTGACCCGGGTGCGGGGCACCATCACGTCGGCCGCCATCAGATCGCTGAAGTCGAGCACGTTGCGGATCATCTCCGACTGCTCATGACCCAGCGAGCCGTTCTCCTCGCCCTCCTTGACGATGATCTCGACCTCCGTCTCGGTGACTCCCTCCTGCTGGCTGGGGCGCTCGATGCTGCCGCTGGTCAGGCGACCAAGCAGATAGAAGGGAAGCGCCAAGGGGGCGATCAGGAGCTCGATCGGCCGCAGCAGCCGAAGCAGCGCCGGAGCGCTGCGCTCCGCGGTGCGCTCCGCGATACCGCGCAGAATCTCCGCAGGGATCCCGTACAGCACCAGGGCCAGCAGCGTCGCGGCCAGGGTGAGCTTCGGTCCCTCGAGGGGCACCCAGCGCACTGCCAGGATGGCGGTCGCTCCGATACCGAGGACGCGGCACACCAGCCAACGCGTGCGGATCGCCGCGCCGTGCGCGCGATACCGCAGCAGCGCGGCGCCCCGGGCACCTCCCAATTTTTCTGCCAGCGCACCCATGCGCGCCGTGGTCAACGCGTTCATGCCCGCCGACGCGGCGGAGAACACCGCGGCCGCGAGGGCAGGGATCAAAGTGAGAATGACGTCGACTAGACTGAGAGCCTGGTGTGGTGGTGGAGCCGGGTCCAACGCGCTTCCGCCCCTTTCTTCGTCCGAAAATCTAGCGGACCGCAATCGACGGACGCAACCCACGCCGCGCGACTGCCGAAGAGGCAGCGTGACCGTTGCCACCACGCGATCCCCCGCGAGCCCTCGCACGACCCCTGGAGTGAGCCCGAACAAGAGCCCGCATTCCAGGCAAAAGCACAATGAGTCCGCCAGCTTTGCGGCGTTGCTCCGGGACCTCGGGAAGCTCCCTCGCGCGACGGCTCGGGGCGCGAGCCCCCAGCAGAAAAAAGCGCTGCCAGAAACCTCCGATCGAGCCAACCAGGGGACCAACCCCGCGCTGGGCGCGCGCGCTGCCCAGCAGCCGAACGTCGACCGCGCTCCGGGTGAGCCTGGCGAGGAGTCGAAGCGTGAAGCAACGCACCGCCCCTCGCATCCGGCGCACGACCCCCTCGAGAGGAGCTTCGCCCAGAGCCTGCAGGTCGGCTTCGCCGTACCTCCCCCCAACCAAGAACCGCCGCGAGCGCTGATCCAGCTCGACCCAAACCTCGCGGAAATGATCCGCAAGGTCGCCTGGGGCAAGAGCGGCACGCGGAGCACCTTGCGGCTCGAGCTGGGCGGCCGGCTGGAAGGCGCGGTGCTGGTGCTGGGCGCCGAACCGACGAGCGGCGTCAGCGTCAGCCTCGAGCTGCCGAGTGATCAAGACCCCGCGCTCTGGCAGGCGCGGCTCAAGCAGCGCCTGGAGGCGCGTGGGCTCAACCTGGAGGCGCTGGAGGTGCGCTGAACTCTCCCGTCTTCTCCGGATCGAAACCT
>JAGQIY010000816.1 GCA_020430865.1 Myxococcales bacterium | reverse complement strand
TCGCGGATCATGTCCATGATGACCTTGGTCTGGTGCCAGGTCTGCTCCGGTGTGTCCTGCTCTTCGATGCTGTCGAAGGCCAGCACCAGACCCGCGGTGCCGATGCCGTCGCGGAGCGCCTTCAGGTATTCCTTGCGGCTATCCTTGTCTGCGCCACGGATCGCGCGCACCAGCGGTTGCCGGGCGCGATCGTCACCGATCTTTCCGAGGCCGGGCGCCGCCTGGCGGCTGATCTCCTTGTCCTTGTCGTTCAACAGCTCGATCAGCTGGTCGGTGTACTTCGGGTCGGCGTGCCGGCTCAGCACCGTCGCCACCAATTGCCGTACGGCACCGCTCTCGTCCTTGTAGAGCTTCGCCAGGTCGTCCAGGCTGACCAGCGCGACCAGCTTCTCGGTGTCGAAGGCGACGCCGCCATCCAGCCGCTGGACCTTGGAGAGGTGCCCCAGGCGGTAGAGTGCCATGATCTCGTTGAAGGCCGAGCTCTCACCCAGCTCCACCAGGGCCCAGGCGATCTGCGGCTTCGCGCCGGGTCCAGCGCTCTTCAGCGCCTCGAGCAGCGGCTGCTTGGCCTTCTCGGCCAGCTTCGGACCGTACCACGCGAGCGCCACTGCGGCCTGAGCCTGGACCGGCTCCGATGGATCCTTCAGAGCGGCGATCGCCAGGTCGACGCCCGCAGGATCCTTCATGTAAGCGAGCTGCTTGATCGCCTCCTGCTTGAGGTAGTCGCTGCGGTCGCCGCTCGCCCACTGACGCCACTTCGGCAGCTGCTCTGATTCCGGGAGGATAAAGATGGCCTTCTTCTGCTCCTCGGCTTGCTCGACGGTCAGCTTCTCGGCATCTTGCTTGCCACCGAGCACCAGCGCCGCAGCCAGGCCGCCCACCGCGAGCAAGCCAACCAGCACCGCGATCGGCTTGAAGCGTCCCTTCTTGAAGTTGCCGTCACCAGAGTCGAAGCCGCCACCGGCTGGGACACCACCGCCGCCGCCACCGGCCGGGAGCCCGCCGCCGCCGCCCACGTCGTCGTCATCGTCCGGGGGCCACTTGGCCAGATGCACTCGCTCCTTGGGAGCCTCGGGCGGAAAGACGGCGGGTCGCTGTACGGGTTCGGGTTGGCTGGAATCGAGCATTGGTGTCCTCCGTCATGCCGAGCCCGATGGCCCAGCGATGGCGTGCCGCTCCTGAGTCGGCGAAGGGATCCGACTCGCGCGGAAAACAGCTGCGCGAGCCACTCTGGGGCTGCCTGGTCAGACCGCATCGCAGAGCGGCGCGACCTTATCTCAAGCGCGCGTGCAGAGGGAGGTGATGAACGGTGCCCCCTTCCAGCGAATCGCTCGCGACGGAAAACTACCGCCCAGCTGTCGCAGTGCCGGAACCTCACCCCGTGGGTGAGTCGACGGCACAAACGCCAGCGAATCAGCCGTGGATGGCGTAGAACGCGCTCGGTGTCCGAAGCGCTACCCAAGAGCCAGTCCATCGCCCTGCGCGCGATCGGCTCGACCTTGGTGGTGAGTGCCCTCGTCACCGCTCTTTCCTACGGTTTGCCTCGGGACTACGCCGCGACTGGCGTCGGTCTAGCGTTCATGCTGGCGACCTACTGGCTCGCGCTGTCGAGGAAGGACGACGCCGAGGTGCGCGCCAGCGGATTGTCGCTGGGAGGCGTGCTGGAGACGACGCCCATCCAGCCGGTGCGCCTCGGCAAGGCGTTCGGGCGGGCGTTACTGTGGGCGCTGGGCGCCGCGCTGGTGTTCTTCCCGCCGTTCGTGGTCGGCTGGCTGTGGTGGTGGAAGCCGAGCCAGGCCTGGGGGGCGGCGGCACTGCCCAGCCTGGGTCAGGAGGTGCTGGGGGAGATCGCGGTGATCGCGCTCCCGGAGGAAGCCTTCTTTCGGGGCTTCCTGCAGAGCGAGCTGGACCGCGCCTGGACCCCGCGCTGGAGGCTGCTCGGCGCCTACGTCGGTCCGGGGTTGATCGTCTCGAGCTCGCTCTTCGCGCTAGGCCACGTGGCGACCGAGCTACGCCCCGACCGCCTTGCTGTGTTCTTCCCATCGCTGCTTTTTGGCTGGATGCGCGCACGCACGGGCGGCATTGGCGCAGGCGTACTATTCCATGCGATGTGTAACCTGTTCGCCGCCTACATCGCCCACAGCTATGGCTTCGGCGGCTGACCCGGAATTTTTCCTCACGGAATCAACAATCATGCTGACCAAATTCATCATCGACGAAGTCGTCGACCGCGCCCTGGCCGAGGACTTGGCGGGGGAGGATCTCACCACCATGGCCACGGTGAGCCCGGAGACGCGCGCGCGTGCCACCGCCAAGGCCAAGAGCGAGCTCGTGGTGTGTGGAGGCGACGTGTTCAAGCGCGTGTTCAAGCGCCTGGCCAACGACCTGAGCTTCGAAGTGTGCGAAGCCGATGGCAACCTGGTGAAGCCTGGGACGCCGATCTGGCGGGTCGAGGGCTCCGCAAGACCGATCCTGATGGCGGAGCGGACGGCGCTGAACTTGGTGCAACGCATGAGCGGGACGGCGACGCTGGCGCGGCGCTACGTCGAGGCGGTGCCGCCCGGCTCGAAGACACGCATCGTCGATACCCGCAAGACGACGCCGGGGCTGCGCGCCCTGGAGCGCTACGCCGTGCGCTGCGGTGGGGCGCACAACCACCGCGACACGCTGGGCTCGGCGG
>JAGQIY010000815.1 GCA_020430865.1 Myxococcales bacterium | reverse complement strand
GCCGCCGATTCGAGACAAGCTGCGAAACACGCAGCACACCGAGGAGCGGAAGGCCGACCCGGAACTCGACACCGCGGCCACCGAGTTGTCGAACGCCGTCCAAAGGGTGCTCGATGGCCTCGGAGCGTTGCAGCCGCAACCCATTGGTGTTCTTCCGTTCGCCGCGCTCGTGGTGTCGATCGAGGAAATTCGCCCGGCTGCCGATAGTCTGGTCGCCCTGCTCGAGAAACGCGAGCGAGAACACGAAGCGAAAGGGCTGGAGGGCGACACAACCAGAAGGGCGGTCGCACGGTACCGGTCGAATCCCTTCCGCGATCGCCGTTTCCGCGTAGGAAGTCTTGTGGCAGAGCTCCGCCAAGCCGAAGAGCAGTTGCAGCGGGCCAATGAGTTGTCAGAAGGGAAACTGCTTCTCCTCCGTGGGTCGGCGGGCACTGGCAAGACACACTTGCTCTGCGACGTCGCCCGGAGACGGCTCGCGGAAGGCCGCCCGACCGTTCTGTTGATGGGTCAGAGGTTCGTGAGCCACGAAGAGCCCTGGCGGCAGGCTCTTCAACAGGTCGACCTCCCCGGGATGTCAGCCGAGGAGTTCGTGGGTGCGCTCGAGGCCGCTGCGCAGGCAAGCGGAACGCGAGCGCTCATCGTGCTCGATGCCGTCAACGAGGGCACGGGCCGGACGATTTGGCCGAGTCACATGGCGGCGTTCCTAGCGCAAATTGAGCGGTCGCCATGGATTGGCGCGGTGATGGCAGTTCGAACGTCCTACGAAGCGATCGTGGTGCCGGAGGATGTTCGGAACGATGCGGTCCAGGTTGAGCACTATGGCTTCCGCGAGCATGAATACGACGCAACGAGAACGTTTTTCTTGCACTACGGACTCGAACTCCCCTCGACTCCGCTTCTCGACCCTGAGTTTCGCACCCCACTCTTCTTGAAGACGTTGTGCCGAGGCCTTCACGTCAAAGGCGAACGCAGACTGCCGCGGGGCCTCCATGGAATCACGGCGGTCTTTGACCTCTATCTGGGTGCAGTCAACGAGCGACTTGCCACGCAGTTGGGCTTCGATCCGCGGTCACCGCTCGTTCGGCAGGCGCTCGAGGCCGTGGCCTCCGCGCTCATCGACGCCGGTAAACGGTGGCTGGATTTGCAGAGCGCGAAGACTGTCGTCGATGCCCTGTTGCCGGGTCGCGACTTCGAGCGGTCCCTTTACCGGGGGCTGGTCGATGAGGGGATCCTCGTCGAAGAGGCACCGTTGTTGGCGAACGATAGCCGGGGCGACGTGGTCTTTGTGGCCTACGAGCGATTTTCTGACCATCTCGTCGCGAAGGAACTGCTCGACCGGCACCTCGATCTGTCGAGCCCTGCGTCGGCCTTCGGCGCCGGTGGCGGCCTGGCGTTCATCAGCAACACGGACGAATACATCCCTCCGGGTCTGCTCGAGGCTCTCTGGGTCCAGGTTGCAGAGCGGTGCGGCAAGGAACTAGTAGCGCTCGTTCCGGCTGCAGCCGACCACTGGAATGCCGCCGAGGCGTTCCGCCAAAGCCTGGTCTGGCGCGCAGTGACCGCCTTCTCAGGCGAGACCCTCGATGCTCTCGACTCGTTGCACAGAAGCGAAGGAGACCTGCACGAAGCCCTTGAAGCGCTCATCACCGTTGCCGTTCTGCCGCAACACCCCCTGAATGCTCGTTTTCTCGACCCACGATTGCGAAAAGATGCCATGGCAGATCGAGATGCCTGGTGGAGCATCTACCTTCATCGCGCGTGGGGAAATCACAGCGCAGTTGACCGCCTCGTGGATTGGGCGTCGTCGCTCGGTCCTGAAACGCCTCTCGAAGAGGATGTCGTCGAGCTCGCAGGCACGACCCTGGCGTGGTTGTTCACCAGTTCGAATCGATACCTTCGCGATCGTGCGTTTTCCGGCCGAACTCG
>JAGQIY010001528.1 GCA_020430865.1 Myxococcales bacterium | reverse complement strand
GCAATCTGTACAGCTCAGTCCATTGCTTGGATTCCAAACATAAATAAAGTTGGTTCCTACAGCACTATCTATATTTACATTTAAGTTTACGGTTTCGCCCATTTCTATTAAAGTATCTTCTGGTGTAATACTTACAAATACAGGACTTGGGTCTTCCACTGCTACTTGAATGGTGGTGCTACAATTATTGCCATCTGTAGCGGTAACAGTGTATATGCCTTCCGGCAAGCTGGTAAAAATATTATTTATAGCTTGTGTGCCGTCTGCTAAGGTATAAATGTAAGGCGTGCTTCCTTGTGCAGGAATACCACCACTGGCGTTCATCAATATTGAGCCATTATCATAACCAAAACAACTTGGGTTTATAACAGAATCTACATTTAAGAATAATTCGGGAGGCGAAACAAGGGTATCTACAGTTTGACTGGTACAGCCGTTGGCATCGCTTACCCATATAGCATAATCGCCTTCGCTTAAATTATCAAAAACTCCTGTTGTATTGGTATAAGTGTTACCTCCTTCTACAATATTATATGAGTATGGAGCTACACCGCCACCATTGGTATAAATAGTTATATCTCCATTGGCATCGCCAAAGCAAAGTGGGTCTGTGGTAATAACGGTATCTATTTCAAATAAACTTGGAATAGTAATGTTAACATCTCTATTAAAAGCGGGAGAGGGGCAGTTGTTAGCATCTTGTATGCTTATATTGTATGAGCCGGCACTTAGGTTATTAAAAGTCATTCCTGTAGTATATGCTTGATAGGCTCCGCCATTAAAACTAATATTATAAGGAGCTGTTTCTCCTGTTACTGATGTTACAGTTATGCTTCCGTCAGTATCTCCAAAGCAAAGTATATTTACAGAATCAATTACAACAACTAAAGGTTGAGGTTCTGTTAATGTTACATTTATTGTTTCTGTACATTGGTTGGCATCTCTAACGCTTAGTGTATAGTTTCCTGCATTTAAAGAGCTAAATGTTGCATTAGATTGGAAATTAGTACCATCTATGCTATATTCATAAGGAGTTGTACCTCCACCAGCAGATAACACTATCATTCCGTCATTACCATTATTGCACGTAATATTTGTAGTACTTAAGGTATCTAAAGTAAGTACTGTTGGTTCAAATATATTATTTGTTGTAGATTTAATACAGTTATTAGCATCTCTAACATAAATAGTGTATGTGCCTCCATCTAAACCACTTAATACATTACTACTTTGGAAAGTAGTATTATCTATTGAATACTGATAAGCAGGCGTTCCTCCTGCCACTGTTACCGTAAAGCTACCATTATCATCTCCATTACATAAAATATCGGCAACATCAATATTAGTAAATGATAAAGAGTCTGGTTGGTAAACATTTACATCTACAGAATCTCTACAGTTTTTAGCATCTACAACATAAGCGGTATATAATCCAACATCTAAATTATTAAATATATTGTTGGCTTGCAAAGCGGCATCATTTGTTATAGAATAAGTGTAAGCCGGGTTTCCTCCCGTGTTTGAAAGTGTTATTATACCATCAGCTACACCATAGCAAGTAATACTATCTACTACAGCAGTTAAACCTAATGATTGTGGTTGTTCTACGGTTTGATATAATGTATCGGTGCAGCCTACGCTATCTTGTACTAATAGTACATAATTTCTACCTTGCAAATTATTAAATAAACCACTTGATTGATAGGTAATTCCACTATCTATACTAAATTGGTAAGGAGTAGTTCCATTTAATCCTTGTACTTCTATTAATCCATCAGAAAGACCAAAACAAGAAGTACTATCTACATTTACCAAAGAAATATCAACTGCCGGATAACCGTTTAGCGTTATTATTTCAGCCGTATCGCACCCATAAGCATCGGTAATAGTAATGGTATAATTTCCCGAAGCTAAATTTTGAAAAGTACCCGTAGTTTGGTTTGTACCTCCATTTATGGCATAAAAATATGGCGAAGTGCCACCCGAACCACTAACGTAAATGCTTCCGTTGTTTAAACCACAAGTGGCATTTTGTGTAGAATCTAATATAAATTCTAATAGTGTTGGTTCAGTAATTACGGTATCAATAGACGTAGCTGTACATCCATTAGCATCGGTAATATTAAGTTGATAGTTTCCTGCTGCTATGTTTTGAAATACATTGTTTGTGCCATAAGTTCCGTTTATAGCATATTGGTAAGGAGCTGTGCCTCCTTGTGCATCAAAACTTATTAAACTTCCATCTGTATCACCAAAACAAGCTACATTTTGTACTGTAATATTGGTAATAAATAAAGAATCGGGTTGCTCTACTAATATATTTTGTAGCGAATCTATACACATATTAGCATCTTGAACATAAACAGTATAAGTCCCTTGGCTTAAGTTGGTAAAGAAAGTATCTGTGCCAAATATTATATTATCTATTGAATAAGTATAGCCACCTGCTCCACCGCTTGCCGTTACACTTATTATGCCGTCAGTATCGCCATAGCAATCTAAAGAATCATTGCTTACCAAGCTAATATTTATGGCATCAGGTGCATTAAGTGTAGCAAAAGAATCGGTAGTACATAATAAACCGTCTTGCACAAAAATATTATAGTAACCGGAATCTAAATTATTAAATTGATTGCCGGCTTGATATGTTACACCACTATCAACAGAATAAGTTAGTGTGCCACTACCACCTTGAGCATAAACGGTAATTGTTCCATCGGAAGAATTATTACAACTTAAATCGGTAGTAATAATTGAGTCAATAATAATAGACGGAGCAGTGGCATTTATGGTTATTTGGTATGATGTATCGCATGAGCCACCACCACCTACAACAATATCATAAACGCCCGGAGCTAAATTATTAAAGAAACTATCTGATGTAAAAGTTATTCCTCCATCTATTGAAAATTGAGCAGGAGAACTGGCAGTATCTAATATTATTTCAATAGAAGCAGCTCCATTACAAGGGGGATTAGTTACTAT
>JAGQIY010000814.1 GCA_020430865.1 Myxococcales bacterium | reverse complement strand
CGGCACCCGCGAAGGTGAGCAGCCTCGTTACCTCGGGGAACTCGATGTCGTAGCAGATCTGAATACCAATTCGCCCAAAGGGCGTCGAAAAGAGCTTGAGTCCTTCCCCCGGGAAGATGTCGAAGTACTTCCTCTCTCCCGGTGTGATGTGGAGTTTGTCTTGCGTGTAGTGGTTGCCGGAGGGCGTGAAGAGGTGCGCCACGTTGTGGAGCACGCCGTCGCGGTTCACGGGAGTGGAGCCGGCGACGATGTACAGCTGGTACAGCTTGGCGATGCTGGTGAAGAGCTCCAGGTAGCGATCGTAGAGGTCCGCCACGCGGTGCATGGCCTGCTGGGAGGTGACCTCCTTCGGGAACGTGGCGAACAGATGCGCGGTGACCAGCTCCGGCAGCACCAAGAAGTGGCAGTGGTAGTCCGAGGCCACGTCCACGAAGAAGCGGATGTTGGTCTCGAACTCATCCCAGCTCGCGATTCGCCGGAACAAGTACTGGGCAGCGCACACCCGCGCCTTGCGAAATGCCCGCGCGATCGGCGCCGCAGCGATTCGCCGCTTGGCCGCGTCGTAGTCCGGGTTCGCCATCTCGATCAGCGTCGAGTAGTTCACGCTGGCGGGGTCCGACATGTAGCGCAGGCGGACCGACAGCACCTTGTAGCCTGCCTTGAGGTGCGCCGTCAGGGCCGGGTCCTTGCGCTTGCCTGCCATCACCTCGGCGACGTACTGCTCCGCCGTCAGCTTGCCGGCGACCTCGCTGTATCCAGGGATGCGTCCGAAGGCCAGGAGGCGGCGCAGGTTGTAGCGCTTCATCAACTTGCGCCGCGGCACGTAGAGCTTCGCGGCGATGCCCTGACCGCGGAACTGCGGATGAACGGCGATGTCGGCGCCGTAGAGGGTGTCCCCCGCAGGGTCATGGGTGCTGAAGGTGGAGGCGCCGGTCAGCTCGTTGTAGGTGTAGTCCTCGGAGAGACCGTCCAGCTGGACGATCAGCGTCGTCGCGTACCCGACGACTCTGCCACCAATTTCCGCGAGGAACTGTCCTTCCGGGAACGCCTCGAACTGCAGCTGGTACAGCCGCTCATCGTACAGCTCTCCAGCCGGGTAGTCTGCGTAGCAGGCACGGTGACACTCTGTGATGGCTGGAATGTCTTCGGCGCGCCACGGTCGGACGCGCACCTTGGTGCCTGGGCTCATTCGATAGGTCGAATGATCACTCAAGCCTTGGCACTTGCAAGGAGTAGTTTGCGAGCCTCGCGCGTTCTCTCGGCCGCCACCCGTGCGTTCATGCCCATGAGTGCAACGGCTTGCGCTCGTCGCGCGGTCGGTTTGCAGGCTACGGAGTCTCGGGGGCCCGGCTCGCGGCGCTGGCGGGGCGCTTTGACTCGAGCCAACTCGCACGTGTGACCCGACTTCCGCTCGTCTTGGCCAGGAAAGAAGCAGGCGTTTTCTCGCCCGACCCAGGGGCTCACTGACAAACTGCCGGTCGTGTCTTCGAGAGGAGCGAGCTGAGACGTGGCCTGGCGCCGCAGGGTGATGTGGGCCGTGTTCTTCGCGGGAGTGTTTGCAGTGCTCCTGCGCTGGCACGGCCTGCGGATCGGTGGACCCCATCAGCTGCTGTCTCAGACCGCGGCCCTGACTCCTGCGCTCGAGCGCAAGGTCGACCGCCTGGCGACCGCCCGCAACGTGGACAGCGCGCGCAAGGCCATCGATCTGGCGTTGGAGCTGACCAGTCAGTGTCTGCGCTACGGGCGGGATCACCGCCCGACGGACCGCTTCGACCTGGGGGAGCGCGAGGCCAATGACGCCGAGTACACTCAGCTCTTCACCGCGATCTTCAATCGCATCGCGGACGGTCGCGAGCTGGGGGCGAGAGCGCGCCCCGTGCGGAGTGCCGCGCCTCGCGTGTTTGGGTTCAAGCTCCCGCACCCCGCTTTCGCCCACCACGATTGGGTCATGGTGCAGCCGCCGAAGGGGACCGCTGCCGAGAGCTGGTTCGTCGATCCCACCCTGCACGACGCCCTGATGGGCTGGGGTATCGAAGGCAACGTGACCGGGCTCGTTCCGGTGGATGGCCCCGGCGACCTGGGGGACACCGGCTTCGACGAGCAGGACGCGCCAGTGTACGACGATCCTGACGCTGACCTCGATGAGCCGAGCGCTCAGCCTCCAGACGAGGTCCCGCGGGCCTCGAAAATATCCAGGCAGAAAAAAGACTAGGCGGGTTGCTCACGCACCAGGAGCAGCACCGGGAGCGCCAGTGTCACGATGCAGGCGGTGATCAAGAACACCATCGGGTAGCCGCTGGTCTCGGCGACGTGTCCGAGCCCGAAGCTCGCCCCGGCCACGCCCAGGTTGAAGCTGCCGTTGTAGAAGCTCATGACCTTGCCACGCTCGGAGTCGCTGGCGCTCTCCACCGCCACGGCGTTCAGCGAGGGGTACATCATGCCGTGGACGAAGCCGAAAGCGAGGCCAAAGGGTACGAGCCAGCTCGGGGTGAGTCGAGACATCGCCGCGACCACCAACGCATAGCCCAGGATGGCGACGCGACCGACGCGCAGGCGCCCGAGGCGATCTGGCAGACTACCTAGGAAGATCCGCACGAAAACGGCAGCCGCCGTGTAACCGAGGAAGAAGCCACCCACTCGCTCTGCCCCGCGCTCGATGGCGAAGGGTTGATGAAAGGTGAAGGCGGTGCCCAACCCCACACCAGCGACCAGGCTGCCGAAGTACATCGCCAGCACCCGGGGCTGCAGCAGCACCCTCCAGCTGGAGCTCGACGCCGAGGCTCTGGCCGCGTGCTGGCTGCCCTCGGGCAGGCGCGTGGCGAAGGTGGCGGCGCAACAACCCATGATCGCGGCGAAGCCGAACACGAAGCGCCACCCCACGGCATCCGCCAGTGGCTCGGCGATCAGGGGGGCCGCCGAGTTCGTCGCCAGGAAGGCGACTCCGAACCAGCCGAGCGCCTGCGAGAGCCGGGCCTTCGGTGCGAGATCCGCCGCGAGCGTCGCGGCGGCGTTGAAGGCAGTGGCGAACGCGCAGCCCTGGAACGCCCGCAACACGAACAGCAGTGGCCCCACGCGATCGACCCAGATGAAGCCGACGGCGGTGAGGGCGATCACGCTCGCGCCCAGCACGACGAGCCTCCGTCGTCCGAAACGGTCGACCGCCGTGGCAACGAACGGGATCGCCAGCACGCCAGCAGCCGGGGCGACGCCCGCGGCCAAGCCGATGTCACCCGCGCTGGCGTGGAGCACGCGGGTCATGAACTTGGGGAGCAGGAAAAACAGCGAAAACGCCAAACCGAACAGGCTCTGGGTGACCAGCAACAGCACGAACGGCCGCGTGAGCACGCGTGGCCGGTCGGCCACCGGCATCGCGCTGGCGATGGGGCTGG
>JAGQIY010000813.1 GCA_020430865.1 Myxococcales bacterium | reverse complement strand
GGAACCGCAGGCTGCGGCGCCTCCTCGGCCTCTCGCCCCTGCCCTTCGGGAGCCTGCGCCGAGGCTTCGGGAGGTGAGGCCGCAGGGGGCTCGACGGCGTCGGCCGACTTCGGTGGCTCATCGGTCGCGGCCCGAGCCGATGAGGTCGCCGCCGGTTCGGCTGCGCCACCTCGAGTCAACGCGAAGACCGCGCCCACCCCGAGCACCACCAGGACCAGACCCGCGCCGCCGATCAGGAGCCAGGGCTTGGTCGTCGGCGGCTGCGAGACCTCGTCCACGACGTACCCCGCGTCACCCTCCGGACGGTATCCCGGGGGAATCACTGGAGGGCGCAGGCCGCGCTGTGTGGGCGCGTTGCGCGCGTTGAGCGCCGGATCGGCCACCTTGACGGTGTCGAGCTCCATGGTCCTGTGGGCGGACACCCGTGGCACGGCGTGGGGCGCGACGTGTTCCGCGGCATGAGCCGGCGGCTCGTCGGGCTCCGGGGGAAGCTCGGCCGGACTCATTCGATCAGTGTCACGCAGGTTGTTCACGGTGCCCGTCGTAAGGGTTTCACGGGCACCGCTCCAGGACAAGCCGGGAACTACTCCGCGGCGGGTGCGGCGCTGGGCTGAACTCGTGGCCGGCTCGGATCGTAGCTCAGGTTCGGAGCGAGCCAGCGCTCCGCTTCCGCGACGGAGATCCCCTTGCGAGCAGCGTAGTCCGTCACCTGGTCTTTCCCCAGCTTGCCGACCATGAAGTAGCGAGCGTCTGGGTGCGCCAGGTAGATACCACTCACGCTGGCAGCAGGTGTCATCGCGAACGTCTCGGTCAGGTCGACACCGATCTCGCGCGCGGACAGCAGATCGAAGAGCTTGGGCTTCTCGCTGTGGTCCGGGCAGGCCGGGTAGCCGAAGGCCGGGCGGATCCCGCGATAGCGCTCGGAGATCAGATCCACCTGCGTCACGTCGTCGCCATCGGGGTAGCCCCACTCCCTGCGCACCCGCTGGTGCAAGAGCTCGGCAAAGGCCTCGGCGAGGCGATCGGCGAGCGCCTTCACGAGGATCGCGGAGTAATCGTCGAGCTTCTGCTCGTACTCCCGTGCCGCTTCGGCTGCACCCAGCCCCGCGGTGACCACGAACGCACCGATGTGATCCTGGAGGCCGCTGTCGTGAGGCGCCACGAAATCCGCGAGGCAACGGAAGTTGCTGGACTGGGGCTGACGCGTCTGCTGGCGCAGCATGTTGAAGCGCAGGCGCTCGCTGCGCCGAGCCGCATCGCCAAACACGACGATGTCGTCCCCATCGCTCGCGGCGGGGAAGAACCCGTAGCGCGCCCTCGCCGTCAGGCGCTTGGACTCAATCAGCTGATCGAGCAGCTGGTTTCCGTGCTCGAACAGCTCCCGCGCCGCCTCACCATAGCGGGGGCTGTCCAGGATCTCCGGGTACTTGCCCTTCAGCTCCCAGGCCGTGAAGAAGAAGGTCCAGTCGATGTACTTGCGGATCTCCTCGAGAGGGAAGTCGTCGAGGGTCGTCGACCCGGTGAAGCTGGGGGTCGCGATCTGTGCTGGCGTCCACGGGAGCTCCGGCTTGCCCCGCCTGGCTTCAGCGAGGCTCACCACCGGCTTCACCCCACGACCGCTGTGGAGGCTGCGCAGCTTCGACTGCTCCTCGAGGTTGCGCGTCCGGAAGTCGGCGCGCTGCGCTGGGTCGAGCAACGAAGACACCACGTTCACCGCGCGTGAGGCGTCCAGGACGTGAACGGTGTCTTGGTCGTACTGGGGCGCGATCTTGACCGCGGTGTGCTGGCGGCTGGTGGTCGCACCTCCGATCAGCAGCGGCATCTGCATCCCCCGACGTTGCATCTCCTTCGCCACCCCGACCATCTCGTCCAGGCTTGGCGTGATGAGCCCCGAGAGACCGACCACGTCGGCGCCGATCTGCTGCGCCGTGTCCAAGATCTTGTCGGTGGGCACCATCACGCCGAGGTCGACGACCTCGTAGTTGTTGCAGCCGAGCACCACGCCCACGATGTTCTTGCCGATGTCGTGAACGTCACCCTTCACCGTCGCGAGCAGCACCTTCGCCTGGGCCTGGCTCTCACCGGTCTGGGCCTTCTCTTCCTCCATGAAGGGCAGCAGGTAGGCCACGCCGCGCTTCATCACCCGCGCGCTCTTGACGACCTGCGGCAGGAACATCTTCCCGTCGCCGAACAGGTCACCCACGATCTTCATGCCGTCCATCATCGGACCTTCGATCACGTGGAGCGGCCGGTCGTACTTCTGCCTGGCCTCCTCCACGTCCGCCTCGATGAACTCGACGAGGCCCTTCACCAGCGCGTGCTGAATGCGCTGCTCGACGCTCGTCTCGCGCCAGCTCAGGTCGACCTCGCGCTTCTTTCCCGCCGACTTGACGGTGTCAGCGAACTCCACCAGGCGTTCGGTCGCGTCAGGACGCCGATTGAAGAGCACGTCTTCTACTCGCTCCAGCAGATCCTTGGGGATCTCCTCGTAGACCGCGAGTTGTCCCGCGTTGACGATGCCCATGTCGAGCCCAGCTTCGATCGCGTAGTAGAGAAAGGCGGAGTTCATCGCCTCTCGCACGACCTCGTTACCACGGAAGCTGAACGAGAGGTTGCTCACGCCACCGCTCACCATCGCGCCCTCGAGGTGCTGCTTGATCTTGCGAGTGCCCTCGATGAAGTTCACCGCAAACTCGTTGTGCTCCTCGATGCCCGTCGCCACCGCGAGCACGTTCGGGTCGAAGATGATGGCCTTCGGATCGAAGCCAACTTTTTCCACCAGGATACGATAGCTGCGCTGACAGATCTGAAACTTGCGCTCGACGGTCTCCGCCTGCCCCTGTTCGTCGAAGGCCATCACCACCACACCCGCGCCGTAGTCCTTGATGTGCTGGGCCTTGCGGATGAAGTCCTCCTCACCCTCCTTGAGGCTGATGGAGTTGACGATGGCCCTGCCTTGCACGCACTTCAGGCCCGCTTCGATGACGGACCAGCGTGAGCTGTCGATCATGATCGGCACGCGCGCGATGTCCGGCTCGGTCGCGAGCAGGTTGAGGAAACGGGTCATGCACGCCTCGGAGTCGAGCATGCCCTCGTCCATGTTCACGTCGATGATGTTCGCGCCGTTCTGGACCTGATGCAGCGCAACCTCGACCGCGGTGACGTAGTCCTCTTCCTTGATGAGCCTGGCGAAGCGCTTCGAACCGGTGACGTTCGTGCGCTCCCCCACCATCTGGAAGTTGCTGTCGGGACGGATCGTGAGC
>JAGQIY010000812.1 GCA_020430865.1 Myxococcales bacterium | reverse complement strand
TCGTCGGGATGCCGCAGCATGTCGTCGACGGCTGAGAGGTAGAAGTTGAGCTTCCCCATGTGCTCGGGCTGGAACCTCCCCGCCTTGAGCTCCACCACCACGAAGCAGCGCAGCCGCAGGTGGAAGAACAGCAGGTCGAGTCGGTACTCCTCGCCGCCAACCTGCAGCGGCACCTGGTTGCCGACGAAGGCGAAGCCCTGGCCGAGCTCGAGCAGGAAGTCGCGGATGTGGTGCACCAGGCCCTGCTCGATGGCGCGCTCTGCCGCGTCCTCGCTGAGCCCCAGGAAGTCCAGCTTGTAGGGGTCCTTCAGGGTCTCGCGCGCGAGGTCGGACTGCGCAGCCGTGCAGGGTCGGATAGCCTTCGGCGAGCGCGCCGGCTGCGCGGTGCCCCGGGTGGGGGATGATGCGGCGCGTTTCGCCCAGGAAGACCGCCGAGACTCCGGCAAGGGCGGGCGTCCCACGCTGCAGGCGCGTTATCGCGGGTTCTCACTGCACGCCGCGACGCGTGTTGCGGAAGGCCGGGAAGACGCGTTGGAGCGGCTGTGTCGGTACGTGCTACGCCCAGCGCTGGACGAGTCGCGGTTGGCTTGGACGCGTGACGGGAAGGTGGTGTATCGGTTCAAGCGGCCGTGGAAGGATGGCACGAAGCTGGTGGTCTTCGAGCCGCTGGTCCTCATCGAGCGGCTGGCAGCGCTGGTGCCGCGGCCGCATCGCAATCTGGTGACGTATCACGGAGCGTTCGCCCCCGCGGCGTCGCACCGCGAGCGGGTGGTGCCGGTGCCTCCCGAGGACGATGGTGAGCGGCCGGCGTTCCGGTCGAGGCAAAGGCGGCCCAGCCGGGCGGTGGGGGAGAAGCGAGAGAGGAAGCCGCACTGGCGGCGCCGCTGGACGTGGGCGGAGCTGATGCGGAGGAGCTTTGGGGTGGACGTCTTGATCTGTCCACACTGCGAGACCCGCCGTCGCCTGCTGACCTTTATCACCGATCCGCGGACGATCACGCGAGTGCTGTCGCACCTGGGGCTGCCGGCCGAGCTGCCGCCGCTGTCAGCGGCGCGTCCGCCGCCGTAGGCTCCGGGCCTGTGGGCGGAGTGATCTGAGCGCGCTGAGCGGGGCCAGATTGGGATCGCTGCGGGCCACGGGTCTGTCGGCGCGGGCTGCGGTGCGTTGAGGGTCGGGCAGAGTTCCGCGACGGGGCCGGTGGAGGGGGCCAAGAAGCGCGGTGGCGGGGGGGTTGGAGGGGTTCGCGGCGGAGCTGCCTGCTGGGGCTGGGCTCCAGAACGCAGCTTGTGCCTCCTACGCGCGGCAGGTCACACTTACCTCTTGCTGGACCGACTGGCGCGCGTCGCGAGTGCACTCGGCCTGAGGCTCGATGTGCAGCTCGTGCCCGCTGAAGCGGGGAGCACTCGCCGCCGCGAAGCTGCGCTCGAAGCAGCGTGCCGCGGCCTTCTTCAGGACATCAGCGAGGTCCTCGAGCGGCAAGGCGAAGACTGGTGGGACGACACCGTCACTTCCGGGCTTCATCACCGCAGGCGCGCCGAGCACTGCCTCGGCGACGAAGACGACTGAAGCTGTCTACGGCAACAAAGGCGATCCCCCCACCCGGATCCCCCGCCCAACCCGATGGGCCGCTCACTTAAGTCGGGAACGATGCCCTA
>JAGQIY010000811.1 GCA_020430865.1 Myxococcales bacterium | reverse complement strand
CGGGATGAAGGCCACGCTCTACTAGCCTCCAAGGTGCTACTTGCTGCGCTTCGGTAGGCGCGCTCGCAGCTTGCCCAGGCCTCGCTTGGCCTGCTTCCGTGCCCGTCCTCCCGCCAGCGCGCCGAGCAGCCGCGCGCCCTGCGCCAGCTGAGAGCGGTGAGGGCGCGGACGGTCGTCATCGAAGGACAGCCACAGCCGCAGCAGATGTCGCTTCCTGTCGGGCTCGGCGTGATCCTCGTAGTCGGTGCGGGCGTGCAGCACCGTGTGATTCGACAGCAGCTGGATGTCCCCGGGAGCGAAGTCGTACTCGATGTACATGCCGGGCTCGTTGGCGATGGCGTCGTAGGCGTCGAGGAGCTCACGGTCCTTCAGCGACAGCTGCGGGGCGCCAGGGTGCTGCTCTGCCGTGCGGAAGTAATCTCCGTGGTAGAACGTGCGGAGCTTGCCGCTGGCGAAGCGGCAAGGCTCGATGGGGAAGAAGTCGAGCCCCCCGTCCCCGCGGGTGTCGAAGTGGAACGGTTCGAAGAGCCTGAGGGCGAAGGCCGGGTGTTCCTCCCAGAGCCGGTTCCAGACGCTGACCGAGCTGACGAAGCGACTCTGACCTCCTGACCTGGCGGTCTTGAGACACAGCAGGCCAACCGCGTCCGCAGCGTCGCAGTGGTAGTTGAGGGCGGCCCGTGTCTGGTACCCGCGCACGTCGGGAGCGTCGTAGGACACGCCCTGGTCCTTGACATGGCCGAGCAGGTCGTCGCGCTCGTTCTGAGCGCCGGGAGTTCCGAGGTGCTGTCCGAGTCCCCAGACCACCAGCTCCGTTTCCGTGGCGCTCCAGCGCTCGACGGGGAGGCCACGCACGACCTGCACGCCGGACCCTTCGTGGACGGCCCGGCGCCAGTGACGGAGCTTGGACTGCAGGCCCGGCAAGGGGAAGTCGCGGAGGCTCAGCTCGGCGAGTGGCTTTCGAGTTTGCTTTGCGAAGGCGAGAGCGGCTTCGAGCTCAGCCACGTCCTCGTCGCTCAGCTGATCGAGCCAGTCTTCGCGCGCTTCGAGCTCTTTTCCACGCCACGCGGCGGGTCCCTCCACGGGACCCTTGGGGAGCTCCGTGTGCGGGCGAATCAGGTAGTGCAGCGTCTGCAGAGTGACCGAGTTGTATGCGCGAGGCATCGAGGCTCCTGGAGCAGCGCGGTGCGCCAAGGCACCACGCCGCTGCGGATCAGGTCTGTTCTTTGGTCTTCAAGAAGCGGATCTTCGGCCACTCTTTCTCGGTGGTCTCGAGGTGCCAGTTGTTCCGCGCCAGGAAGACCGGCGCGCCATCGTGATCCTCGGCGCCCGCACCCCGATTGGCGTCGATGAAGCGCTTGAGCTCCAGGTTGTCGTCGCTCTCGACCCAGCGCGCAGTGTGCAGCGCGGTGCCCTCGAAGCGAACCGGGATTTCATATTCCGTGCGGATGCGATCTGCGAGCACGTCGAACTGCAGGGCGCCGACCACTCCAACGATCCAGTTGCCGCCGATGGTCGTCTTGAAGACCCGCGCCGCGCCCTCTTCGGCAAGCT
>JAGQIY010000810.1 GCA_020430865.1 Myxococcales bacterium | reverse complement strand
TGCACTCGATGATCAAGCGCCGCCCTCATTCCCGCCGTTGCTGCGCCGTTGTTCGACGCCGCGCCGCGGGTCGACGCTCGGCGGCGCCTCGCCTTCGTCGGGGCTGTAGAGCATCACGCCGGCGCGATGATCGCTCTCCGCCTCGAGCAGCTTCACCAGGCGCGCGTTCAGCGATCGCACGCGACCACTCAGGCGATGCAGCATCTCGAACGCGAACGTCGGATCCCGGCGCATGCGCACCAGCAGCCCGCCGGCGCTGATCACCAGGAGCCGCGTCTCTCCCAGCGCGCGCGCGTTCGCGTCCCGGGGCAGCGACTCGAGCACGCTCATTTCCCCAAAGAAGTCACCCTTGCCCAGGACCGCCAGCTCGAGCTCGCGCTCGCCGACCTTCTTGCTGATGACCACCTGGCCCGCCTGGATCACGAACATCTCGCGACTGACGTCGCCTTCACGCACGACGAGCTCGCCATCGGCGTACACCCGTTCCAGCTCCTTGGCCCGATTCAGCTTCTTCGTCAGCATGCCTTGGGTGATTCCATCCTGAGGGGCGCGCTCATTCGCCGGGCTGGCCAGCGTAGCAGACTTGGCCGAGCCCCGATTGGCTAAGCGGCGTCACGCGCCGGGCAGTTGCTGTGCTGGCGCGGGCTCTCTAATGTAGGCCCCTCGTCGGCTTTGGGGAGGCTGCTTTGGGGACTCGAGTGGGTTTGGGGGTGAGGCAAGACGGTTTCTGGCGCAGCCTGCGAACGGCGGCGTGCATGGCTCTGGCGCTGAGTCCGCTTCCGGGCTGCTCCGAGACGACCGATGAACCCGGGGAGAGCGCTGGCGGCTTGCCGAAGCAGCGCATCGTCAGCGCCGACTTCCTGGAGCAGAAGCTGTCAGTGCTCGACTACCAGCAGGTGATCGCCGGACCGGGCAGCGCAGCGGACGTGACTGCCAAGACCATCGACCTCGCGGCGTATGCCCCGGGTCCGCTCCAGCTGGAGCTGACGCCCGACGGTGAGCGTGCCCTGGTCGCCGTCGGCCCTGGCTTCTACGACAGCCTCGGTGTGCTGTTCGGCTTCCCCGACGTGAGCGGTGACGGCGCATTGCTGATCGTCGACCTGAACGACGATAGCGTCTCCAGCGTCCCGACGGCGAGCGCGCCCATGGGTGTCGCCATCACTCCCGACGGCAGGTACGGGCTCTCAGCCAATTTCGGCACCAAGACCGCGGGCGGCTCCACGTTGACGCGCGTCGATCTCGAGACGCAAAGCGTCGTCGAGGAGGTCGACGTCGGAGGCAGCCCGGAGCAAGTGCGGCTCTTCGATGGCTCCCTCGGCCTGCTCAACACCGCCAGCGAAGGCGGCGTGCGCCGCTTCGATCCAGCAGACGTCGAGGGTTCGCTCTCCGGCGTCGCGCCGACTTCCGCGGATCCTTCGGACATCGCCTTCGTCAGCGCGACCCGCGCCGTCGTGATCGACTCGCGCAACGTCGCGGGCTACTCGGTGGTCACGCTGGACGACAGCGACCCGGGGATCACCGTGGTGGAGCAGGTTCCCACCGACGGGCTTCCGTACGGAATCTGCCATATCCCCGGCACCAGCGAGGTGCTCGTCGGCATCGCGACGGGGACGCCCACCAAGGTCCTGCGTGTCGACGTCGGCTCCACGCCGTCGACGGAGGTCACGAGCTACGAACTCGGCAACACCGAGAGCACCTTCGTGATCAACGTCAGCTGCTCCCCCGATGGCAAGTTCGCCTTCGCGCCGATCCCCAACCAGAACGCCCTCGCGGTGATCGACCTCGAAACCAACGGCGTCCACCAGATCACCGGCTGGACCCACTCCGCGCCGACCTACGTTGGTGTGTTCCTGGGCCAGTAGCGAACGCTCAAGCCAGCGCCTGCCGCGGGCCCATGCTGCTCAGATCGCGAAAGCAGCGATCCGCCTGGTGCGCCGGGTTCAGCTGGCGGATCGCGCTCCTGGTGCTCTCGCAGTCCGGACCGAACACCGCGAGCATGACCCGAGAGGGCTGCATCACGAAGCCACCACGAGCATCCAGCTCGCGCAAGACGTCGACGTAAAGCGCCGAGATCTCACGCATCAGCGGCGCCCAGTGACTGTCCCAGCGTCGCTCGAACTCCGTCGGCCCGAGCTTCGGCTCCAGGTAGCGATCGAACTTCTCACGCAGCTCACCGAGCATGCGATTCGCGGCTTCGAAGACGTCGTACTGCTGATAGGGCCACTCGCCGTTCAGCCAGCGCAGGCGATGCATGGTCTCCTCTGAGAGATCAGCACCCACGGGCAACGCGCTGGGCGACCTGCGCAGCCCCTGCTTGCTCGCAGCGACGCTCTTCAGCGTGAGGTCGTCGTCGGACGTCGCCAAACCAAAGACGTAGAACGTCTCGTGCTCGTGCTCGCGCAACGTCTCGAGCCATGCCACGCGGGTCGCCTCCAGCAGGCTCGCCCGAAGCTCGTCGCGCGTGAAGCTCGGAGCCGGTTGGAGCCACTCGGGCCAGGCAGGCTGAGACATCTGCGGTCAGCCTAGCAGAGCACCCGGCTCTCAACCACGAAGCGCTGGAAGCATGCGACTCAGCGCTGCTTGACCTCGCGAATCAACCACTGCGCCCCGTTCCACTCGAGAAGTCCACCGGCTTGGGTCAGTCCAGGCATGGCTTGGAGTCGTCCGTCGTCAGCGCACGGTACACCGTGAGTCGGCGCTCACCCGAGTTGCCGTCTGGAAACGGCGAAAGCGTCTCTCCACGGCGACGCCAGGTGGAAGCGTGACAGATCACCAGCCGATGCGAAACACCGCGAGGCGCCCGTCGACGTCGACCTGGCTATGGCTCGTCACGCCCGAGGCGAGGGACAGCGCTTCTTCGAACGAAGCCGCGACGCCGAGCAAGTAGTCGCGGCTAGCCAGCATGCGAGGCGCGTCGCGCAGGACGACGTGACCTTCCCGGGGGGAAACCCGCCGGTGCGTGAGCCCGCCGCAGTGGCGGTAGATGAGCTGCCAACCGGAGGGCACGACGGCCAGGGCGCGGTGAGGGGAGACACTCATGCGGCGCAGCGTCGAGAGCACCGGGCCGAGCAAGGGTCCGTCCGCCGACTCTCGGAGCCCTCGCTTGCTCCACTCTAGATAGCGCTCGATACCGCACTCATCGACCACCGCATCGACGAACTCCATCGCCAGCTCGAGGGGCAACCAGTCGGTGCGCACCGAGGCCTCGATGGCCTCGAACACCGTGGGGCAGCGCGCCCTGACGCGCGTGGCGTCGTCCGCTCCCAGCTTGCTCAGCGCGGTGACGTTGGACTTGAGGTGGCTTGCTCGCATCAAGGGCGCGGCCATGAGCCGACAAGCGTGCCAAAAGGCCATGGCCGATGGCCAGCCTGTATCTCGCAGCCCGGCGCGAGCCCCGCAGCGGACGACCATCCGCGAGTGAGGCAAGGCGCCCAGGGGGCGCGCGCCAGCGGGGCAGCTCTGGCGAGCGCACGCGTGGTGAGCGTCGCCACG
>JAGQIY010000809.1 GCA_020430865.1 Myxococcales bacterium | reverse complement strand
TGACACACGTGCGGCGCTGATCGACGCCGCCATGGCTGCCTTCGCGGAGGAAGGGCTCGACAACCCCAGCCTAGACGCGATCTGTGAACGCGCCGGCTACACCCGCGGGGCCTTCTACGTCCACTTCCAGGACCGTGAAGACCTGATCCGCGCGGTAAGTGAGCGTTACCTCGGGGCACTGGTTCAGAGCGTCACCGAGTACGACGAGTCACCCGAAGCGTTGCTCAACCTGATCGATCGGCTAATGGGCACCACGCAGGCCCCGAGTCAGGTGCCAGCGCACCAGTTCCTCCACGCCTGCGGACGATCGGATACGCTTCGAGAGCTGTACCTGAATACGCTGCGGGTCGTGTCGGACCATGTGTGTGACGCCACCCAGCTGTCACAGGCCCGCGCCGCGGTGAGGGGCGACGTCGACCCCAAGCAGCTCACCTGGATGCTGATCGCCCTGGCAACGGGCCTGCAAGCGCTGAATGAAACAGGGGCTCCAGTGGACGCGAAGGGCTCTGCGCAGCTGCTGGCTCAACTGCTGCGCCGTTGACCTGAACACCTGAGCGTCCGAACCCGCCGCGGAGCCAGGCGCCCGCGGCACGAAGGGCGAGAGCTCGGCGGATCCGCTCGGCAGCGCGACCGGATCGCGAAACTCACGAGCAACGTACCGTTGGTCCCAGCGGAAAGCTGGCAGCGCCGGGGCAACCCTGTCAGGATACGGACGCGTGACTGAACCAGTCGAAGGACAGATTCTTGCCGGCAAGTACCGCATCGAGCGAGTGCTCGGTCGTGGCGGCATGGGTGTTGTGGTGCAAGCCCATCACACCGTGCTGGGC
This sequence comes from Myxococcales bacterium, assembly GCA_020430865.1. The sequence goes on along the minus strand of JAGQIY010000809.1, from coordinate 7,546 downwards.
GAGCGCGTCGCCATCAAGTTCTTGCTAACCGAGCAAGTCGCGTCCAACGACGCCATGGTGCGTTTCCTCCGGGAAGCGAAAGCGGCTGCGCGCATCAAGAGCCAGCACATCGCGCGGGTCTCCGACGTGGGGACGCTGGATGACGGCGCCCCGTACATGGTGATGGAGTACCTGGAGGGGCGAGACCTCAGCCAGGTGCTCGAGGTCGAGCGCGTGATCCGCACGGAGGACGCGGTCGACTTCATCATCCAGGCCTGCGATGCCATCGCGGAGGCGCACTCCGCGGGCATCATCCATCGCGACATCAAGCCAGCCAACCTGTTCCTGACGCGGCACCACGACGGCTCCCCGCTGATCAAGGTGCTCGACTTCGGTATCTCGAAGTTCAACTCGGCGGAAGAACCCGACGGCATCACGCGCACGGCGGCGATCATGGGCAGCGCCCTCTACATGTCGCCCGAGCAGCTCCAGCGCACGAAGGCGGTGGACCTGCGGACCGACATCTACGCGCTGGGGATCACCCTCTACGAGCTGCTCAGCTGCCGTCAGCCGTTCGAGGCAGAGACGCTGCCCGAGCTGGCGGTGGCCATCGTGATGGGGGAGCCAACGCCGCTCGGGCAGCTGCGCCCCGACCTGGACCCCGGGTTGATCGCCGTGATCGAGAAGGCGTTCGCGCGCGATCTGGGGCAGCGCTACCAGAACGTCGGAGACTTCGTGCTCGCGTTGCAGCCCTACGCGCCAGCGCGCTGCGCGGCGTTGGTCGAGCGCATCGCCCGCACCGCAGGCGGCGCCGTGAGCTCCGACCAGCTGTTCCGAAACTCGTACGGCTCCCTGCCGGGCACCGCTCAAGTGCCGATGGGCGGCTCCACGGACTTGTCGTCGGTGCAGACCACCCAGAGCGGCTCCGGCGGGGCCAGGTGGCCCTACGTCGTGGCGGCCCTGGGGTTGCTCGCGCTGGGCGGCGCGGCGGCAGGCGTCTTCATCATCCAGAAGAGCAGCGCTCAGCCCGCGGACGCTCCGAGCGCGGCCCTGGCGAACAGTTCCCTCACGGAAACGGTCCCGAGCGACGAGGCTCCGGCGAAAACCGCAGAAGCAGCACCGAGTGCCGAGGCGCCCCCCGAGGCGCCCAGCGCCGAGCCGGAAGCGAGCGCGACGGCCACCGCTGATGAGCCGGCCAAGCCCAAGCCGTCGAGGGTCGTCGTCGTCCGGTCACCTTCCAAGCCGGCCAAGCCCGCGCCGACTGGAAACGCCGCGGACACGAAGCCGACGAAGCCAGCGGAGCCCCCGCCGAAGCCGGCCGAGAAGAAGCCGTACGACCCCACGCAGTATCGTTGAACTGCAGTATCGTTGAACTGCAGTATCGTTGAGCTGCAGTACCGTTGAGCTGCAGTACCGTTGAGCTGCAGTATCGTTGAGCTGCAGTACCGTTGAGCTGCAGTACCGTTGAAGCTGCAGTAGGGTTTGGCGCTCGGGGAGCATTCTGCCAATGCGTCAGCACCTGGGCTGAAGTTCGAAGGCTGGGGCGTTAGACCCGCAGCATGACCTCCGCGACGTCCTGGCTCTGCCTGCTGCGGGAGCGCACAGCCTTTCGGCGACTGTGGCTCGCGGACGTGGTCTCGTTGCTCGGCGACTGGCTGACTTACGTCGCCGTCAGTGTGCTCGCCCTGGAGCGCGGCGAGGGGCTGATCACGGTGTCGCTGGTGCTCGTGGCGCACGCGCTCCCGAGCAGCGTGCTCGCGCCCATCGCCGGCTGGGTCGTCGATCGCGTCGACCGCCGCCGCGTCCTGGTGCTGACCAGCCTGGCGCGAGGAGGCCTGGCACTGGGCATGGCCGGAGCGGCTTCCGCCGGGAGTCTCGCCTGGGTGCAGGCGCTCCTGCTCCTGCGCATCGCGCTGGCAGCTTTCAGTGAACCGGCGGTCACGGCGTCGCTGCCGAAGGTGCTCGCGCCGCCCGCCCGCAGCGCGTCCGAAGCCTCCAGCGCCAGCGCTCCCGAGGTTGGCGCGTCCTCCGTTCGCTCGGCTCGGCTCCTCGCGGACCTGGGCGCGGCGAATCGCCTGATCGGTGCGACCTGGAGCGTGCTCTTCGCGCTGGGAGTAGCCGCGGGCGGGGTCGCGGCCGCCTTTCTGGGACCCACCTGGGCCATCCTGCTCGACGCGGCCACCTTCTTCGTGGCCGCCTGGATCTCGACGGGCCTCCCGGCGCTGACGCCAGAGCGAGACGGGGCGAGTCGAGGTTCGCTCTTCGGTGAGCTGTTCGCAGCGCTCTCCCACGTGAAGGGTGACCGACGTATCCTCGAGGCAACGCTAGCGAAGACGCCTGCGGCCATCGTCAACGGAGGCGGCTGGGTGCTACTCAACGAGCGCGCTCAGAGCCTCGGCGCCGCGAGCTGGTTCGGAGCCACCGCGCTGCTGCTGGGCGCCCTGCAGTGTGTGCGCGCCCTGGGGACGGGCGCTGGACCGTTGCTGTGGGCGCGCTGGTCGCCCGACGATCGCTCCGCCTGGTGGTGGAACGCCACCACCTGGGCTGCAGTCCTCGGCGTGTCGGCGCTCGCCCTCGCCCCGAGCAGCGGCTGGATCGCGCTCGCGGTGTTCCTCTGGGGTCTGGGCACGGGCGCCAACTGGGTGGTAGCCACGACGCGCCTCCAGCGCCTGGCTCCCGACCACCTGCTCGGGCGCCTGGCGGCGCTCGACCTCTTCGGTCACACCCTGGGCCAGTGCGCTGGAGCGCTGTTCGGTGCACTGGTGGCGCAGTCCCTCGCGCGCCCCAGCGCCTCTGCCTGGACCGGCGTAGCCCTTGGCATTTCCGCGTGGCTATTGCTTAAGCTGGTGGGTCAGCTCGCCGCGAACCGTGAGCCGCACGCCTCACCAGAAGCTGCCGCGCAGTCCGTTCGCTGACAGCTGCAGGCTGGACAGCCCGCTCGGTGCCGCACCAGCCCAGCGTACCGCGCTGGCGCCACGTGCGTCTCCCCCCGGGCGCTTCACCTCGACCTCCGCCTCGTGGCTCCACAGATACCAGTAGAACGACGCTCCCGCGAACGACAGGTAGAACAGCGAGATACCGAGATTGCCGCCAGCGCTGCCGAACAACGGACAGTCTCTGAACTCGGAGCAATCTCGACCGCTGATGGTCTGTTCCAGGCCAAAACCCAGGAAGACCGCGCCCAGCGCTGCGCTGGGCAACCCCACGAAGTAGAAGCCCATGCTCGACCAGAACGGACTGCCGCGCTCGGGTCGGTACGTCGCCTCGACAGCGCTTCCGGGAGGATACCCAAACGCCGGTGGCATTGGCACCGTCGCCACATCCTTCTTGCCCGCGCGCTCTCGCTGCAGGTAGTAACCGCTGCTCTGACCGACCCACTTCTGGCAAGGCAGCTCGCAGAGCTGCGTCCCGCCGGCGTCGCGCAGCGTCCAGCGCTCACCTTCCTCGGGCGCCGCGAAGCTGACCTGAACGCCGCCCGCCTGCTTGGCCACCTGCTCCTGAAGCGCGGAGGAGTCCACCTCCCCACCAGCGCCGGAACGCCGCAGAGGCTCGAGAAAGAGCTGAATCGGCGCGCCGCACTGCGGATCCGGGTTCTCGGCCGTGGCCGCCGCGCAGGCGTCTTGAACGCCGCTCTCCCGCATCACCGACTCGGTTTGCCGTGAGGAAACTCCAGCACCGACACCCAGCGCGCCAGCGCCCCCTTGCGCCCTGGCAGCGCCGCCCGAGAGCAGCTTGAACGCGCCGACGCTGATAGCGCTGACGACGTGGGTCGCGTCGGCACAGCTGTCAGCCTTGGCCACCTCCGCCTGCAGGCCCTCGAGCTGCAGCTGACCAGCGACCGTCGTGCGCACCGCCAGGCGTCCGCTGCGCTCCAGCTCGCCCTCCAGGCTCAGCGCTCCCAGCGGCAGCTTGGCGTAGAGGTCGTCTGCGTTGGTGATCTCGATGGTGTCCGTCGCCAGCGTGGTCCGCCGCCATGCGTAGCGACCCGGCAACCGACAGCCATCGATGATACGCATCTCGCACCCCGAGAACTGCACGGCGACGGTGCGTGAGCTCATGAGGCTCTCGAGATGCGCCTTCTCCGAGGCTGGCCACTCCGTCACCAGGGGATTGCTCGCGCTGGCCGCGATCCTGCAGCGCCCGAGCGGTGTAGGATCCTGGGGCGCGAGGTTTCCACTGGGATTTTGGGGGTGAGAGGCCCCCCCGAACAAACCGCCGCAACCCGTGGTGCCGACGAGAGCCATCGACACGGCGGCGACGCCACCGCGCAACGCGTGACCGCGACGCGGCGAGTGCTGGCAGCGCCAGGCGACGAACGAGAGCCCCACTGGGCACGAAGGCTACCACGAGGCAACTCCGACGTGCGGGGCTCCGCGGCTCCTCCACCCAGGTTTTAGGTTCTGGCCATGCGCAGCCAGCCAGCGCTCGAGGCCCTTCGTCGACGCGCTCAGTCTATGTCGACCGTCTTGGGACGACCTGCGGCTACGACCGCTAAGCCCAGCAACACGAGGCCGAGCAGCACCACTCCCGGCCAGGAGTCGTCGTGGGTGCCGAACAGCGCCAGGACGTCGCTCTTACCTGTGACTACAATCGGCACCGCCATCCCGATCCCGACCAGCGCTTCGCCGGTGATGAGCCCGGCGCCGAACAGCAAGCCGTGTCGGCCCGCCGTCTCCGCTTGAAGCTCCAAGCCAGGCCGCTCGGCTTCCGGTGCCTCGAGCAGACGCTGCTTGTGAGCGCGCTCGGCGAAGTGAGCCACCAGTCCACCGGCCAGAATCGGAACCGACAGCTCGAACGGGAGGTAGATCCCCACGGCAACTGCCAGAACCGGAGTACGAAACGCGCTGCCCTTCGCCTCCAGCGCCAGATCCAGGATGATCACCGCGACGCCGAGGGCCGCGCCAATCCCCACCATGCCCCAGGGCAGGCCACCATGGAATACCCCCTTGGCCACGCTGGCCATCAGGTTCGCCTGAGGCGCGCCCAGAGGCTTGGGGTGCGCGTCCGTTGGCACCCCGATGCCGTAGGCAGTCAGCAGGAGGTTGAGCACCGGAGCCACCACCACCGCCGCCGCAAGCACGCCGAGCACCTGCAGGTACTGCTGCTTCCTTGGTGTTGCCCCGAGGATCTGTCCCGCCTTGAGATCCTGCATGTTGTCTCCGGCTATCGCTGCGGCACAGCACACCACGCTACCGATCAGGATGGCCGCGGCGGGGCCGATCTTGCTGTCGGCCCCGAGCAACCCGAGCAGCAAGAGCGACGAAGTCAGGATGGTCGCGATCGTCACGCCGGAGATCGGATTGTTGGAGGAACCGACGAGGCCCGCCATGTACCCGGCCACGGCCGAGAACAGGAAGCCGGCGACCAGCATCACGACGCTCATGACGGCGCTCACCCAGACCACGTGGGTGATGTGGTGAAAGATCAGGAACAGCGGGATGATGCTCAACAGGACCGCGATCCCCACCCACTGCATCGGCATGTCGTCTTCGGTGCGGAGCGTCTTGCCGCCACCCTTCTTTGCCTCGCGGTACGCAGCAATGCCGGAGCGCACGCCCGCGATCAGGCTCGTGCGCAGCTTGATCAGAGCCCACAGGCCGCCAACCACCATCGCACCTACGCCGATGTAGCGAGTCTTGGTGCTCCACAGCATCCCCGCGACGTCTCCCGCGGCCCCCTCGGTCGCCGGCTGCATGCTCGACAGGATCGGAATCGCGACCCACCAGTTGAGCGCTCCCCCAACGAAGACCAGGATGGCGACGTTGAGACCAACGATGTACCCCACGGCAACCAGCGCGGGAGAGAGGTTCGAGCCGAAGTAGGCGACGGTCTTCTTGGCACCGACGAAGCCGGCCAGCTCCAGTGAGCCATGCCACAGCTTCAGTCCAGCCTCTCCGAGCTTGAACAGCGCCCCCACTGCGCCGGCGATCACCACATAGATGACGCCACCGCCACCCCTCTCTCCGACCTTGAGCACCTCGGCGGTCGCGACGCCCTCGGGGAACTTGAGCGGTTCGCCGCTGCCGTCGCCGGCGATCAGCGCGCGCCGGAGCGGGATGGTGAAGAGCACGCCGAGAGTGCCACCGAAGCCTGCGAGCAGGGTCGTCTCCCAGTAGTCGAAGTCGGCCCACGTCCCGAGCAGGATCAGCGCTGGGATGGTGAAGATCACACCAGCAGCGACGCTCTCACCCGCGCTCGCAGCGGTCTGGACGATATTGTTCTCGAGGATGTTGCCCTTGAGTCCCTTGAGCACGGCCATCGAGATCACTGCCGCGGGGATACTCGCAGAGACCGTTAGCCCGGCGAACAATCCGAGGTAGGCGTTGGCGGCGCTGAGCACGGCGCTGAGCACGATGCCGAGGATCACCGCCTTGATGCTGATCTCGGGCAGCGTGACGCTGGCGGGGATGTACGGCTTGATCTCGTGCCCGGCGCTGGGCTTCGCTTCGCTGGCTTCTTTCATGATGGCTCCGCCCGAGCCCACTCACCCAGGTGAGAGGCGCCGGCCCGAGCGGCACCATAACGATCCAGCCAGCGCGGAGGGCGGCTTTTTTCGCATCGAGCCCTCCTCCTCCGGAGCGCTCAGACTGCGACGTGAGGGCGCTCCTGGGTGCGCGGCTGCTGTAGCAGCGCGCTGAGGCAGGGGGCGACGACCTCACGCAAGGCCTGGATGCGCAACGCCGAGCGGTCGTCGTAGGACAAGCGGCCGTGGCGACGCAGAGCGTCGTGCTCCGCGCGTTCGGCCTCGAGCTGGCTCGTCGCTGGCGCGCTGGGCGCGACCCGGAGCTCAGCCTCGAACGCAGCCCGAATCGCGCGCGCCACTTCCAAGCCGCCGCGCTGAACGGCCCAGCTGACCACGCGCCACGCGAGCTCCGCGTGCCGGGTCTCATCCTCGACGATGGTCTCCAGGGTGGCTCGCACCGCTCCCGACTCGGCCACCTGCAGCTGTTCCTGGGCGAGGAGCGCTGCAATGGTCTCTCCGACGCACCCCTCCCGGAACGTCGTGACAGCCAGCTGGATCAGGCTGGGCGTCGTGAGCGCATCGCTCACCGCCAGGCAGTCGGGCCCGAGCGGTTCTGCCGAGAAGGCGCTCGCCAGGGCGAAGCAGTCCCGAGCGTGCTGGATCTCGTCGAGCGACGCCTGCTGGGATCCGGCGATCAGCTCCGGGGGCGCACCGAGCCCCATCAGCTCCAGCGTCAGCCGGGCGAACGCGGCGACGGAGGCATGCTCCAGCTTGGCGTCTTCGAGCCAAGCGGCACCCAGCAGACGCCTGGCCGCCGGGCTCAGCCGATCGACGTCGCAGACGAGGCTCGACTTCCAGTCCCGCCGTGATGTGACCCTGGCGGTACGCACCCGGTCGTCGACCAAGAAGGGGCGGCCCACGGCGCAGCCTATTTCCGCGTTGTAACAGCACTCCTCGCCATCCGCGATCGGGTCCCCGTAGAACCAGACGTCCCAGCCCTGAGATGCGCACGGCTCGACCATCGTGCCGTCCACATTTCCAGTGGGCGGGCACATGCCAGGCTCGGGCGGCGGCGGCCCACCGGGCACCTGAGGCACTGCATCC
>JAGQIY010000808.1 GCA_020430865.1 Myxococcales bacterium | reverse complement strand
GGCCTGCGCACATGCGGGCTCGATCTCACCGTCGCGAATGCGACGGCCGTCGGCCTTGGCCTTCCCCTTGGCCGCCTGGATTCGTTGGACACAGAAGCTGCACTTCTCCATCACGCCGCGCGTGCGGACCGTGATGTCCGGGTTGAGCGAAAGATTCTGGAGCGCGTCTTCGTGGGGGTAGTCGAACCAATTGAACCGCCGGACCTTGTAGGGACAGTTGTTCGCACAGTAGCGTGTGCCCACGCAACGGTTGTAGGCCTGTTGGTTGAGACCCTCTTCGCTGTGCACCGTGGCCAGGACCGGACAGACGGTCTCACAGGGGGCGTTGTCACAGTGGTGGCACATCATCGGTTGATGGGCCATGCGCACGAAGTCACCTTCACCGCGGTAGTAGCGATCGATGCGAATCCAGTGCATCTCACGGGCCCGCAGCACTTCATCGCGTCCGACGACGGGAACGTTGTTCTCGACCTGGCAGGAGACGACGCAGGCGGAACAACCGGTGCAACGGTCCAGGTCGACGATCATCTCCCAGTGAGGCAGATCGTTGGCGAAGTCGTCTTTCCAGAGTCCGTCCCCGTGCATCGTCGACTCGGTCCGATCACCGGCGATGAACGCGGCCAACGAGACCTCACGCACGGCATCGCGAACCTCGCCACCGTGCGGAGCCAGATTCGCGGGGACCGTCAGGGTGTGGTGGGATTGCGTGGTCGCCAGGGGCTCATGGCCCTTGCGGCGCTCGATGGTCACCACTTGCCCGCCGTGTTGCAGCAAACCCTCGCGACGCGTCATCAGAGGTGCCGCGTTGGCACCGATCGTGGCGCCGTCGGCGACGGTCAAGTCGCTTTCGAGCCACTGCGGTCCGAGACGTGCGAAGCGGTCGGTGCCCGTACGGCCGAAGCCCAGGGGCACGGCGACGATCCGGGGGTGCTGCCCGGGCTGGATCTGGACCGGTAGCACCACCGGTTGTCCCTCCTTGGAGGTCCTGAGGGCGACGAGATCACCCTCCTGGAACCCCAGGGCCTCCGCGCGTTCCGGTGCCAGAGAGACCCAGTTGCCCCAGGTCGCCTTGGTGACGGGGTCCGGAAGTTCGTGCAGCCAGGCGTTGTGTGCGTGACGTCCCTCCAGCATCGAATTGCTGGCGTGGACGACGAGCTCCAGCTCCTCACCCGCAGCCGCGGTCGGGGTCGGAAGCGATCTCAAGGCGCGGTCGATCCTGGCATCGAAGAGGGCTGGTCCCGCCGGGAGCAGACAGAAGCCGTCGTGGCGGGTCGTGACCCAGAACTCTTCGAAGGGCACCGAACTGCCGGACTCGGGGTAGATCGTCCGGCGGAAGAGTGCCTCACGAAACGCCTCATCGGTTTGCCGGTCGTCGGTCCAGGCGGCGAGGCTCTCGCGGAGCGAGCGCGTATCGAAGAGCGGAGCAATCACCGGTTGAGTGAGCGTGATGACACCGTCCAGCGGTTGGGCGTCGTCGAAGCTCTCGAGGAAATGCGGCGCAGGGGCGGTCCACTGTGCCAGCGCGGCCGTCTCGTCGAGGT
>JAGQIY010000807.1 GCA_020430865.1 Myxococcales bacterium | reverse complement strand
CATGCGCTGACGGTTGAACTTGCCGAGCACTTCCATCATCTCGAGGGAGCAGCTCACGCAGCGGATCGGGTCGTCCTGAGCCGACACCGGCGCGCCCCAGAGCGCCATGATGCCGTCGCCCATGAACTTGTCGAGGGTGCCGTCGAATTTGAACAGCGTCTCGACCATCAGCTCGAAGTACTCGTTGAGCATCTCGACGATGCTCTCCGGCTGAGCGCCCTCGCTCATCCGGGTGAAGCCGCGGATGTCGGAGTTGAAGACGGTCACCGACTGCTGCAGCGAGCCGCCCTTCTTCACCTCGAGCTCCCCGCTCATCACCCGCTCGGCGACGTTCGGCGAGAGCAAGCGGCTGAACCGCTCGCGATTGATGATTTCCTCCTGGATTTTGCGTCCGAGGATGTTGATCTCGATGAACATCCCGGCCTGGGCGGCGATGCTGGTGACGATCTCCATGTCCTTCTGCTGAAACTGGGCCAGCGTCTCGCTGTCCAGCCACAGCACACCGAGGATGTCGTCGTTGTGCAGCAGAGGGGCCACGATGGCGGAGCTGATCCGGTTGAGGATCATGCTCTTGCCCTTGGAGGCGGCGAAGTCCATCGCCGCGTCGTGAGTCAGGACCGTCGCGCGCTCCTTGATCACGTGGTTCATGATCGTGCTGGACACGGTGATTGGCGTCTCCGTGCCATCGCGGCGCAGGCTGGCGCCGGGCACCAGCTTGCCCGCTGGATCCCGGAGGAAAATGACCCCGCGATCCGCGCGCACGAACTTGAACACGCTCATCAGGATCTTGTTGAGCAGCGTGGGCAGGTCTCGCTCGAGGGCGATCTCACGGCCGAGCTCGTGGGAGAGTCGCAGGCGCTCGTAGTCGGCAGCCAGCTGCTGCGGGTTACCCGCGAGCTGATCGTAGGGCAGGAAGCCCTTCTGGGTCGCTGCCATCTGGGTGCCGATGGCTCGCGCCGCGTCGTTCACGTCGACGCGGGTCTGGTTCATCGGCGGAAGACCCACGGGGTTCGCCGTGCTCGGCGCCTGACTCAGCACCTGGCCGGGCAGCGAAGGGCCGGGCATCGACGCAGCGGGCGTCTGCATGCTGTGGATGCTCGGCACGCCAGAGCCAGGCAGCGAGGGCTGAGCCTGGGAAGCCGGATGGTTGGTCGACCCGAGGGGCATCGCCGGTGGACCTGGATTCATCGCTGGCTGCCAGGCAGCGGGCGCGACCGGCTCTGCGGCTGCTCGCGGCGGATCCGACACGCCTGCCCCGTCATCGTAGCGGGCGCGGGTGGAGCCGAGGCTGATGTCATCACCATGGAACAGCTGGCGCTCGCCCTGCACGCGTTCGCCGTTCACGTAGGTGCCGTTGAGGCTGCCCAGGTCGCGAAGCCAGAACTGCTCCCCGCGCTTCTCCACGATGCAGTGTTCCTTCGACACGATCTTGTCGAGGAGCTGGATGGAGTTGCTGGGGTGGCGACCGAGCGTGTTGTGTGCGCGCAGTTCGACTACCTGCTGGCCGTCGGGGGTCGCAAGGATGAGGCGCGCCATTGCGTCCAAGGCTACCCGGCCCCCCGCCGACCTACAAGCGCAGTGGGCGGCCGAGGTGGAGGGGCGCGACAAATAAGATGCCAACACCAACGACCGCGGAAGCTGGGCTTCCCCAGAGTGCGAGAGGGTGCCGCTCCGGGCCCGCTGACGCGCGCGCCTCGGTTCGTCAGCCGCTCCGCGCTGCGCGGGGTTTGATAGGCTCCAGGCCGCGATGACACGACACATCTTGGCGATTGATCAGGGCACCACGGGGTCGACGGCGCTGGTGATGGATCTGGAGGGCAACACGCTCGGCCGCGCGAACCGGGAGTTCCAGCAGCACTTCCCCAAGCCAGGCTGGGTCGAGCACGACGCCGAAGAGATCTGGCAGAGCGTCGAAGGAGCGGTGCGCGAGGCGATGCGCGCGGCACGCGTGGTCGGCGATGAAATTGGCGCGATCGGGATCACCAACCAGCGGGAGACCACGCTGCTCTGGAACCGCGAGACCGGCGCTCAGGCGCATCGCGCGATCGTCTGGCAAGACCGCCGCACCGCCGACCGATGCGCCAGGTTGAAGGCGGCGGGCCACGAAGCGGCGGTTCGCGAACGCACGGGGCTCGTGCTCGATCCTTACTTCTCGGGCACCAAGCTCGCCTGGATGCTGGACGAGATCTCCACGGCCCGCGCTCAGGCAGAGTCGGGCAAGCTCGCGTTTGGCACCATCGACTCGTTCCTGGTCTGGAAGCTGGCTGGAGCCAACGCGTCGGCGCCCCACGTGACCGACGTGACCAACGCGAGTCGAACGCTGCTGATGAACCTGGAGGCGCGCGCCTGGGACACGACGCAGTGCGAACTGCTGGGGGTGCCACAGGCTTGCTTGCCTCGTATCGTGCCCTCGGCAGGGAGCGTGGCCGAGACTCGAGGACTCAGCTTCTTGCCGGACGGAATCCCGATTTCGGGCATCGCGGGTGACCAGCACGCGGCGTTGTTCGGACAGGCTTGCCTCGAGCCAGGCCAGGTCAAGTGCACCTACGGGACCGGCGCATTCGTGGTGATGAACACTGGAAGCCAGGTCGTGCGGAGCCGCTTCGGCTTGCTGTCTACCCTGGGCTGGCAGATCGGCGACGACGTGGTCTACGCCCTGGAGGGCAGTGCGTTCATCGCTGGAGCGGCAGTGCAGTGGCTGCGGGACGGCCTGGGCTTGATCCAGAGCGCGCAAGAAACGGAGGCTCTGGCGCGAAGTGTCGAGGACTCCGGAGGCGTCTACTTCGTGCCAGCGCTGGCTGGGTTGGGTGCTCCGTACTGGGACCCTGGAGCGCGCGGCTTGATCTGTGGACTGACTCGCGGGACCACCCGGGCGCACCTGGTCCGAGCGACGCTGGAGTCCATCGCCCTCGAGGTCACGGATCTGGTTCGCGCCATGGGCGACGACCTGGAGCGACCCCTTGGCTTGATGCGCGTCGATGGCGGCGCCGCCGCGAACGACCTGCTGATGCAGCTCCAGAGCGACCTGGCCGGGCTGACCGTCGAGCGACCGAGCGATCTCGAGACCACGGCACGTGGGGCGGCGATGCTCGCGGGGATTGGTGCTGGGTTGTTCAGAGATGCTCGTGAGGCCGCGAAAATGGTCAAGATTCAAGACCAGTTCCGTGTCACGATTGACGGTCCGGAACGGGAACGCCGCCTCGAGGGTTGGCATGACGCCGTGAGGCGCGCGCGGAGCGCGAGCTGAAAGAAAACGCACAATCGACGATCAGGTATCAGGACCCCAGAGAGATCACGAATACGAGTCGACTCGCGATGCTCGAGCGATGCGAGAGCGTTCATGCAGGAGCGACGACGAAAGCAACGTCGCTCTCGAGGTGAGGAAGCCAGATGGCGAACGAGGACAAGGGGAGCAATCGAACGGACTTGCGAGAGGTCCCCGTAGACTGGGAGGCGCTGGAAGACGCCTTCGAAAACAACGCGCCCGAGGTGCATAGCTATTTGCACTTGGGGACGGGTGAGGTGCTGCGCGTGGTGGACGGCATCGCCGATCCCGACATGCACGCGCGCATCGCGGCAGACGAGAGCTACATGCGGATCGATCCCGTGAGTTCCCGGGAGCAGTACCGCTGGATGGAGCGCTTCATCCCCATGGTCGATGAGGCGGAGCTCAGAGACCGCCTGACCGCCGCGATCGATGGCAAGGGAGCGTTTCGCCGCTTCAAGGACGTGCTGATGTCCTTCGGCCCCCAGCGGGAGCGCTGGTTCGCCTTTCGCAGCGAGCGCTTGCGGGTGTTCATGGAAGCCTGGTTGACGGCTCACGCGTTGCGCGCAGTGCCGCGGCCGGCCGCGCCGAGCTCGCCTCCCAAGGAAGCCGCCCCGATCTCTCAGGAGCAGCTCACTGGACGTCGCGTGCGCAACGCCGAGTCGCTACGCAAGCAGCTGAAGGAAGTGGCGGAGACCCTGGGCTCCCGGGATCTGGACAAGGTGCTGACCTTCGCCGAGTTCGTGCGCGCACGACGCGTGGCCCGCAGCTACGCCCAGCGTCACGATGGTCCCGATGGCGCGGTCGATGACGCGGGAGAGCTAGACGGCGAGGAAACCGGGCCTCCCAGCTCGAAGGAAGCGAGCAGCGTTCGTTGAGGGTGGGGGTGAGGCGCGCTGGTTCCCTCCCCCGATCTGCTTCGAGGCGGCGTTTCCGTGGGGCACTAAATGGCCGCGGCGTCCTGTTCGCGGTGCTGTGTCTGGCGAGCGTCACCCCGGGCGTTGCGCGCGCTCAGGGCCCGGCTGCGATCCAGGCGCCGCGCGCGGCTCCGCTCCCCCCCAAACCCAGCTCCCAGAAGCCAGGCGCAGCGCCTGCTCGGATCCCCCACAAGGACAGCAAACGCGCGGTGCTGGTCGATCGCGCCGTGGTGCGCTTCGTCGCGGCGGAGACCGGCGGCGTCGAGAATCCGCAGTTCATCTTCGAGCGCGAGCTGGCGTTCGAGGCGCGGCTCGAGGCCTTGAGTGATCGCGGCTTCCGACCTCAGGCGAAGCTACCCTACCGCGAGCGGCATCTACGCGCGGCGCTGGAGCGCCACATCTCGGAGACCCTACTCGCCGCCCTCCGCATCGACCGGCCGCCGAGCGAGCGCGATTTGAGGGTCCGCGCTCAGCAGTCGCGCAAGGCCTGGGTGCAGCGTGTCGGTGGTGAGGTGGCGCTCGGGGACGCCGCGGCTGCCGAGGGCATGGGCGCTTCGGAGCTCCTGCGCATCTTTCGGCGTCAGGCGCGCGCGAGCTTGTACATCGACCGCATGATCACCCCGATGCTGCGCCCCAGCAGGGCTGAGCTGGAGACGCTGCACCGCAGCGCAGAGACGCCGTTTCGGGGCCAGCCGTTTCGGCAGGCCGAGCCACTGCTGCGCAACTGGTACATCAGCCGCCGGCTGTCCCTCGCCCTGCAGAACTTCTTTCAGAACGTGAGAGCGCGGGTCCACATCTCGCTCCTTTGAGGCTGCCGTCGACGGCGAAGCGCTCGGGCGAAGTGAGCCTTGGCGACGCGAATCGCGAGAGTCCGGGCGCAAAGGTCTGCTAACTTCGCGAGCCCATGGCTGGTGGCGGTGGAGATCCGAAGAAGGTCGTCATGGCGGCGCTGCTCGCCAACGGCGGCATTGCGATCGCGAAGTTCGTGGCAGCCTGGCTGTCAGGCAGCGTGGCGATGGTCGCCGAGGGCGTACACTCCGTAGCTGATACGAGCAACCAGGCGCTGTTGCTCGTCGGGATGGGGCTCGCCGCCAAGCGCGATCCCGTGCGTTTCCCCATGGGAAGGGCCGCCGAGCAGTACTTCTGGGCGTTCATCGTCTCGCTGATGCTGTTCTTCCTGGGTGGGGTGTACGCGTTGTACGAGGGCATCCACAAGCTCCTGGAGGCCGACTCCCAGCCAGGATCCCTGACAGCGCCCGTGATCGTGCTCGTCATCTCCATCGCCCTGGAAGGGAAGAGCTTCCTGGTGGCGATGAAGGAGTTCAACCATCAGCGCGCCGGGCGACCTCTGGCGGAGGCGCTCTTCGGAGGTCGTGATCCGATCATCCCGGTGGTGCTGCTCGAGGATTTTGCGGCCATCGTCGGCCTGATCATCGCGCTGATAGCGGTCGCTGCATCGTGGCTGACCGGGAGCACGATGGCCGACGGAATCGGGTCGATGGTGATCGGTCTCTTGCTGTGCAGCGTGGGCATCGTGCTCGCGTACAAGACGCATGGCCTGATCATCGGCGCTGGCATCACGCCTCGAGATCGGGAGCTGGCGCTGGAGATCACGCGCAAGACTCGAGGTGTGGAGGCGGTGACCCAGCTCTTGAGTCTGCACCTGGGCCCGGACTCCGCCATCCTGGCGCTCAAGGTAAAGTTTCCACGAGGAAGCAGTCTGGAAGAGGTCGAGGCGATCACGGATGCGGTGGAGGAGCGTATCCGCGCGAAGCTGCCCCACATGAAGCGCATCTTCATCGAGCCCGACTCGGACTACGACGCGACGAAGGATCCCGACCTCGCCCCGCTGAACAAGGGCGAGCCGAGCGGCGAAGCCGCGGAGTCCTGAGGTCGGGCGACGGTCCGCCCTGGGGCCTGGCGTAGCCTGCTGGCGCGGAGCCTCACCGGACGGGGCGCGCGCCGGAGCGGATCTCGCCGATCACCTGCTCCAGATCGGCCTCCGCTTGTCTCTCGCCACCGACCCAGACCACCTTGCCTGCCTGGTCCGTGACGAAGGTGGCCGGGAGCGCGGTGACACGAAAGCGCCCGGCGATCACGTTCCCGCGATCCAGCACGATGGGAAAGCTCAGGCCGTGCTTCCGCACGAGGTAGTCTAGATCCGCGATGGACTCGTCCTCCGAGATGCCGATCACGGCGACGTCGGGGTTCTCTCGATGCAGCCGCTCCGCGCCAGGCAGCGTCTTCTCGCAGGGCCTGCAGTACTTCGCGAAGAACTTCACCACCACGATGCGGCCCTGGAGCGCCTCCAGGTCGATGCGCTCTCCAGCCGTGGTTCGACCACCAATCGTCTTCAGCGGCTGATCGAGTAGCGGGCTCGCCGCCGACGGCGGCGGGGCGGCCGCCTGTCCTCCACAACCGGCGCAGAGCAACGACGTCGCCAGAAGCATTGCCGCGGGGAACATCCCCGCGGCGTGGAAGCTCCGCTTCGACATCGGGTTCAGTCGAGGCGGACGTACTCGAAGTCTACGGGGCGGCCCTTGATGCCGTGCTTCGGCGCCGCGATCCAGTTCGCCATCTTGCCTGGCTCGGTCACGGCGCGGTTCATCAGGCTCTTCACGTAAGTCAGGTCGGCTTCGTTGGGCAGCCACTCGTTCTTCCTGGCTTCCCACTGGTCGGCGCTGATCAGCTCACCCGCCGGGCTGAAGTGAAGGCCGGCGTAGAGCCCGATCTGGCGGTTGAAGCGTCGGCTCGGCAGCGTCAGCTCGAAGTCGACGCCGTGCTCGGCGATCATCCGGTTCCACTTGTTGACGCCGCGCTGGCAGTCCTCGGTGTACTCGGTGCGCAGCACCTCGTTCATGGCGTTGCGCAGGGGCACCTCTTCGCTGCCCAGCTTGCCGTTCTCGATCTTGTCCATGTCGTAGACCTGATCGAGGCACACGTGGTCCTCGTACTGCGCCTCCTTGGCGCGACCCTTCAGGCCCGATGCGAAGTAGCTGGCCGCGTTGCTCGACACCTCGCCGCCAAACAGATCGAGGGAGATCGAGTACCAGAAGTTCAGCGCCTTCTGGATCGTGGGCAGGTCGATCAGGCCCAGCTCACGGGGATCCTTGCCCGGGTTCGCCTTCATCTGCTCACAGGTGCGCTGGATGATGCGGAGCACGCCCGTCTCACCGACGAACATGTGATGCGCCTCCTCGGTGAGCATGAAGCGAGTGGTTCGGCTCAGCGGATCGAAGGCGCTCTCCGCCAGGGCGAGCAGCTGGTACTTGCCGTCGCGGTCCGTGAAGAACGTGAACATGAAGAACGACAGCCAGTTGTCGCAGGGCGCGTTGAACGCGCCGAGGATGCGCGGGTTGTCGCTGTCTCCGCTGCGGCGCTCCAGCAAGGCTTCTGCCTCTTCGCGGCCGTCGCGACCGAAGTAGGAGTGCAGCAGGTAGACCATCGCCCACAGGTGGCGGCCTTCCTCGACGTTGACCTGGAACAGGTTGCGCAGATCGTAGAGGCTCGGGCAAGTCTGGCCGAGGAGCCGCTGCTGCTCGACGCTGGCCGGCTCGGTGTCGCCCTGGGTCACGATGATGCGTCGCAGGGTGTTGCGGTGCTCGCCGGGCACCTCTTGCCAGACCGGCTTGCCGTAGTCATCGCCGCAGGCGATGGTGCGATCCTTGACTGGATCCGCGAGGAAGATGCCCCAGCGGTACTCGGGCAT
>JAGQIY010000806.1 GCA_020430865.1 Myxococcales bacterium | reverse complement strand
GCAGGCGCTGTTGCAGCAGTATCCGTCTACGCAGCGGCCGCTGATGCACATGCTGTCGCGCGAACACTGTTCACCGTTGCCCTTGGTGGGCGCACAGACACCTGCAGCGCAGTACTCCGCCCCCGCGCTGCAGTCGCCGTCGACCCCGCAGTTGCCTTCGCACAGCGTGCCCGCGCAGTTGCCCGTGGGGCACGTCAGGGTCTGGACCGCTGGACAGCTGCCTGCGCCGTCACAGGTCGCAGAGAGCGTGGCCTGCCCGCTCATGCAGTCGGCCGCCCGGCACTCCACGGATCCTCCGGGATACGCGCACGCAGCACGCTGGACGCCGTTGCAGGTGCCACCGCAGGTCGTGCCGTCGTCGGCGCAGGACGGGCGCGAGCCCACCGGTGCGCCGGTCACCTCGGTACAGGTACCTTCGGAGCCGGAGACGCTGCACGCCTCGCACTGGCCGTTGCACTGCGAGTTGCAGCAGAAACCATCGACGCAGAACCCGCTGCCACACTCGGTGTTCGCCGTGCAGGTCTCGCCATCGGTCTTGGCCGGTACGCAGGCGCCCGCGTCGCACCGGAACCCGGTCTGGCACTGGGTATCGGTGGTGCAGGTGGTCAAGCACACCGTCGCGCTGCAACGGTAGGGATCACACGACTGCTGCTGCTGCGCGGGGCAACTCCCGGAGCCATTGCAGAACGCCTCGACCACCGACTGACCGTTGTTGCACTGGGGCGCACGGCACTGCGTCGTGCCGCCGGCGAACACGCAAGCCGTGCGATTCGCACCATCACACTGACCATTGCAGGCGGAGCCGTCACCAACGCACGCCGTGCGAGCGCCGTGAGGGGCGCCGGTGACTGCCGAACACGTCCCGACGTTGCCCGGGACGTCGCACGCCTCGCACTGTCCGTTGCAGGCTGCGTTGCAGCACACCCCATCGACGCACTGGTTACTGCTGCACTGTCGAGCCTCGGTGCAGGCGTTTCCGTTCGGGAACTTCGCAACACACTGGTTCGAGGGATTGCACCAGTTGGACGACGTGCATTGAGCGTCGCTGCTGCAGGTGTTCTGGCAGGCAGTCGCCCCGCAGATGTAAGGATTGCAGGGGTTCGTCTGCACCGCCGGGCAGCTGGCGCCGCTGCCGTCGCAGGTGGCCGCTAGGGTCTCGGTGCCAGAGGTGCAGCTCGCCGCGCGACACTGAGTCGTCGAGTCGAACACGTTGGCCGGGCAGTTCATCGACGAGCCGTTGCAGGTCTCGGCGATGTCACATGCGCCCGCGCTGGGTCGGCACGTCACGCTGCCCGCAGGCACCGCGGTGCAGGTACCCTGCGACCCACCGACGTCGCACGCTCGGCAGTCGGTGGGGTTGGAGTTGCCGCAATCGACGTTGCAGCAGAAACCGTCCTCGCACTGTCCGCTGGAGCACTCGGAGTCCTGAGAGCAGGTCGAGCCGTTCGTGGGCAGACACTGACCGCTGCCGTCACAGGTGACCGAACCGGAGCAGCTGCCCGGATCGTCCTGGTTCGTCACCAGCGTCGTGCAGGTGCCGCTCGGATTGGCGCAAGAACGGCACGCGGTCGTGCACGCCGACGTGCAGCAGCGCCCATCGACGCAGTTCCCGGTGCCGCACTGGTGGGCACCGGTGGGATCGATGCTGTCGCCCGAGCACACGGCGCCCGCAGCCTTGTCGGGCTGACAGGTGCCACCGGATGAAGAGCTGCAGTAGTGATCCGCATCGCACTGGCTGTCGTTCGTGCAGCTGGTGGTGCAAGACCCGGCGTTGCAGCTACCAGGATCGCACTGATCCTTGGGATCCGTGAACGGGTTGATGTTGGCGCACGTGCCATCGGAGCCGGTGGTGATGTTGCCTCGGCACGCCTGGCAGGTCGGGCAGCTCGCGGTGGAGCAGCAACGCTGATCGACGCATTGCCCGTTGGAGCACTCGTTGTTCCCGCCGCAGGTCGAGCCCACGGCCTTCTTGGCGACGCACGAGCCGCCAGAGCAGTAGAAACCGCTGATACAGTGGGTGTCGCTGCTGCAGCTCGTGCGGCAGTTTCCGCTGTTGCAGGTGAAGTTGGAGCACCCGGTCGAGGGTGAGGGCGTGCTCGAGGAGAGGGAGCAAGAGCCCGAGCCGTTGCAGGCGCGACATGGACCGCCACACGCCTGGTTGCAGCACACGCCATCCCAGCACTGACCCGAAGTACACTCGGACG
This sequence comes from Myxococcales bacterium, assembly GCA_020430865.1. The sequence goes on along the minus strand of JAGQIY010000806.1, from coordinate 13,521 downwards.
ACGCGCCATCGGGGGAGCAGCTGGTTCCGTTGGCGACGGTGTAGTTCACCTGGAGCGCCGGCTTGCCGCTGGTCGCCTCGGAGGACGCGACGCGCGCCAGCTGAGAATCACCGGTGGTGTCGATGGTGATCCGCCACCCGTTGTTGGTCGTCCCGCTCACGAAGGCCGCGACGTGAGCCGTCACGTTGAACGCGACGGTGTTTCCAACGGTGAACGAGTTGCTCACGTCAGCCAGGCTGTTGTTGATCCCCACGGGGCTGCCGGAGCCAGCGCCACCCAGGCAGAACCCGCTGCTGCCGACCGAGCCCCCACTCTCACTCCAGCTCCCCGAGGTGGACACGGGGCGCACGTGCATCGTTCCGTCTGAGCAGGCCGTGCACGCCAGGGTGGTCAGCGTGAGCGTCGCCGAGGTCACGGTGGCGCCAGCCGGAATGCTGGAGAGATTGAACTTCACCACGCCTTCGCGGTGGCGATTGGCTGGCGTGGTGCTCGTGGGGCCCACCCGGCCGATGCACATGTAGACAGCGTTGCCGTTCAGCCCGAAGACGTTGGACTGCATGTCGTCTTCGGTCGCAACGAGGTTCGCCGTCGCCGCGCCCGTGGTCTGTCCGATTGGCTCGGCAGGCTCCGAGATGTCCCCAGAGGAACAGCCCGCAACCAGGCCAGCCAAGAGCAACAAAAGTAAGAATCGCCTCATCCGCAAAGTACCCCAGGCAAATGTACTCGATCTTGGACTTGCGGACGAAGCTTACGGGGCAAAACGCACGGCCTGTCCGGATCGCGCAGGTTCGTCGTCGCCGATCGCGTCGGTGCTTCCCGTTCCGAGCACGCCGTTGTCTCCGCTCCCCCAGCAGCGCACTCCGTCAACCGTCAGCGCACAGCACGACATCATCGTGCACGCCAGGTCGGTCGCCTTCGGGAGGTCCAGGTCCGAGGTCGCGTCCGCCGCGTCCACGCTCAGGGTGTCGCCTTTGCCCAGCTGCCCAGCGTCCCCCGCCCCCCAGCACCGGATCGTGCCATCCGCCTTGAGCGCACAGGTGTGACGCTGACCGCCGGTCACCTTGATCACTTCCCCGACCATCAATGCGGACACCGACGACAGCGGCTCGTCGTCGCCGAGGTCGTCCGTGCCGCCGGAGCCCAGCTGGCCATCCATCCCTGCGCCCACGCACTTGAGCTCGCCGCCAGTGCCAACGAAGCAGGTATGAGCGATGCCGCCGCCGACGGCTTCCAGCCCGAACCCGGGGGAGACACTCCCTGCGCTGGCCGGCTCATCGTCGCCCACGTTGTCGGTGTTGCCTCGCCCGAGCTGGCCCACGTTGTTGATGCCCCAGCAGGCGACCTGCTGAGCGTCCCAGGCGCAGGTACGGAAGAAGCCGGCCCAGATATGCTGGGGGTTGAAGCCAACGGGCACGTCCCCAGCCATCGATGGCGCTTCGTCGTCGCCGATCGTGTCGAGGTTTCCGTAGCCCAGCTCTCCAGCCATGGAGAGACCCCAGCAGCGAAGGCTCCCGTTGGTCAGCAGTGCGCAAACGTGGCTCGCGCCGGCACTCATTTGCGCCACCTCACCCCCGACCTGGGCAAAGCCACCATCGCTGACTGGTTCGTCGTCACCAATGGTCTCCTTCGATCCGATCCCGAGCTGACCGACGGTGTTGTTGCCCCAGCACTGGATGCGATGACTCTCGAGCAGAACGCACGTATGAGCGCGTCCCGCGTCCAGGGCGATCGCTGGCTCCTCGAGGGGCACGGGCTGCCCCTCGGACACCTGCTCGTCGTCCCCGATCGACTCCGTCGATCCGATCCCGAGCTGGCCGTCGCTGTTGTTGCCCCAACAGCGCACGCCACCGTCGTCGAACAGCGCACACACGTGCTGGGCGCCGGCGGCCAATGACACGGGCTGCTGTGACGCGCTGCCTCCGGAACCTCCCGCGCCGCCACTGCCTCCACTGCCACTCCCACCGTCGCCTCCGGTCCCGCCGCCCCCGTCGCTCCCCCCACATCCGACCAGGCAGCCGAGCGCGACCACCCCCACGAAAGCCAATCTCATCGGGCAACCATAGGCAATAGATCGCCTCCCAGCCACTTTGTGTGCGGCTGCCAATCGGCCCCAAACCGCGCGGATATGACGCCCCCTCGGGTCCCCGCGCCCGAGCGCCGAGGCGTCAACGGGTTCTTGGCCACTCGGCCGTCGGATGCGTCTACACTGCCCCCGTGGATCAACCGCCCCTGGACAACCAGACGGATTTCTTCGCCCATCCTCAGCTGTTGCTCGACAAGGACGGGGAGAAGCTCGCCGTGGTCATCAAGGCCACCTGGGAGATGCCCCACGATCGCTCCGGCCCCCTCGAGCTGGCACCCGAGCACCGCATGCGCCCGCTCTGGTTCGCGGACGTGCCCTGGGGAGAGCCCGAGATCCCGAGCATCGCCTACCCAGGGGACCTCTGCTTGCGCAAGCCTGGCACCGACGTGGTCGTCGTCGGCACCGCCCACGCCCCGGAGGGCAAGCCGGTGCCGAGCTTCGATGTACTGGTGCGGGCCGGCCAGCTGCAGAAGGCGGTGAAGGTCCACGGACTTCGCGTGTGGGAAAAGAACGGCACCGGCATCAGTGAGGCGCGGCCCATCTCACAGCTCGAGATGCGCTACGACTACGCCTGGGGAGGGTTCGACGACAGCGACGAGGAGGACATCGTCGAGGAGGGGCGCAACCCGGTCGGCATGGGCTGCGTGCGCGATCCCAGCGTGCTGACCCATCAACCAGCGCCGCACCTCGAAGACCCAGCGCATCCCATCGTCAACTACAAGACCGCGCCTCCGCCCGCGAACATCGGCGCCACCGGCAGGAGCTACTTGCCGCGGCGACGGTACGCAGGGACCTACGACACGGCCTGGCAAGAGCTTCGGGCACCGTTGCTGCCCAAGGACTTCGACGATCGCTACAACGTGAGCGCGTCTCCCGGCCTGTGGTCCGAGCTCCCGTTTCGTGGCGGCGAGGCGGTGCAGCTGCTGAACCTGATCCCGGGCGGAGGTGTGTTGCAGTTCAACCTGCCGCTGGTCGGCGTACAGGTCGAGTTCGAGGTCGAGGGACGCGAACCCCTCGTGGTCAAACCCCAGCTGGACACCGTCCTGATCGACGTGCTGGGGATCGGTCCGGAGAAGCCCATCGCCGTCGAGATGGTTTGGCGCGCATCGACGAAGGCGCCGCGGCGGATGAAGGACTCGAACACGATCGTCTCGGAAGTCGCCGTCGTCCCGTGAGCGGAGCACCCATGAACTCGCTATGCGTCATCGCGGGCGTCGGAGCCCAGACTAGCCTGGGCGCCACCGCGCCAGAGACCGCCTTCGTCTATCGTACGGGGCACATCGGCATGCGGGAGTCGGCGATCCTCGACTCCATCGAGAACAAGGTGACCCTGTGCTCGGTCCCCACGCTCGACCCCTGGCTGAGCGGGGACGCGCGACTGATCCAGCTCGCGCTGCCTGCGCTCGAAGAGGTCATGCTGAACCTCGGCGAGCACGCGAGGACGCTGCGCATCAAGCTCTATCTGTGTGTCGACGAGTGGCTCGGGGCCCCCGACGCGAGCGGCCTCTCGGCAGCTCAGCGGGTGGCGAGCAGCCTTTTGTTCCGGGCGCGAAAGCTCGCACACGAGAACGTCACCATCGAGACGCGTATCGAGGGCCCGGCGGCGCCTGGCTTGTTCCTCGAACAGGCGGCCAGCCTGATCACCATGGGACAAGCCGATGTGATCATCGTCGGCGCTGTCCACTCCGACTACGACCCGGTCGTGATCCGGACGCTCGAGGAGCGCGGCCGTCTGTTCTCCTCGGATCACCTCGATGGCATGATCGGGGGTGAGGGCGCGGCGTTCCTGCTGCTGTGCAGTGAACGGTTGGCGCGCAAGCTGGACCTGACTGCCCACGTGGCGCTGCACAGCGTCGGCGTCGCCTACGAGCGAGCCACCCCCGACAACGACGAGTCCGCCTACGAGGCCGCCGGCCTGACCGTTGCCGCACGGAAAGCGATGGAGCCACTGCTGGCGAACCAGCTCAAGTGCGGCTGGCTGCTGGGAGACGCGACCTACGAGATGCGGGAGATCTACGAGTGGCAGGCGCTGACGGTGCGTAGCCAGCGCGCCTTCGAGCTACCTCAACAAGGCGATTTCCCCGCCCACCGCCTGGGACACATGGGGGCCACGGCGTTGCCGTTGATGCTGGTCCTGGTGTTCGAGGCCTATCGACGTGGCTACGCGCCTCACCAGCGAGTGATGCTCTATGCCGGAAGCGACGCCGGCGCCCGGACGGTGCTGATCGCTGGCCAAACCTCGGACTCGACCCGCGCGCTGGGCGAGGATGCGCCCCAGAGCATGCGCCCCGCCTCCGGCGCGAACCCGGCGTATCCGCAGAGCTCCGGGCCCGCTGGTCGTGTCCGCTGACGAAGCCCCGAAGCGAGTCGTCCTCGCGGGAGAAGTCGATGGCGACGCCATCGATGACGCCGCTCGCTACGCGGGCTGGCAGCTGACGAACATCATCCCTGGCGACGCCCGGCATCCGCGGCAGCTGCTGTACAGCGTCTTCGAAGGCGGATGGCTGTATCTGGTCGACGACGCACGCTTCGCCCAGCGTTGGTTCCAGGCGGAAGGGCCTCGTCAAGAGGAGAACCTGGAGCGGGTCCGAGCGCTGCTCGCCTGCCATCCGCCAGGGACTCGGCCCGAGCCCGCGGAAACGGCTCGCGCAGAAGACGCAGCAACGGCGGAGGGAGCCGCCGAAGGACCCCCTCCCCCCCACCGACCGCGCCTGGCAGACCATGTGCTCCCTCGGCTCCACGTGATGGCTGACTGCGCGCACCTGCTGCTGCACGACAACGCACGTGGGGATGCGCTGGAGCTCGAGCCCGAGCAGTTCGAGTGGCTGGAGCTCGCCGACGGGACGCGGGACGAGGAGGGACTGGTTCTCGAGCTGAGTCGCCGCGGTCGGCTGCGCAAGCGTTCCCAGCTGCACGCGTTGTTGCGAGAGCTGCATGAGCGAGGCGAGCTCGCCGGTGGTATCCCCGGGGAACAAAAAGTCGAGCGCTTCGAGGAGCGACCGATCCGCGCGCTCCCGGGGCTCACCCTGGGGTGTGACGGCAACGGCAGCTGCTGTCGCACCTACTCGTCGATGCTGTTCGACGCCGCTGAAGCCAGCGCCGCTCGGAGCTTCCGGGCTCCAGGGCTGACCACGCGGCACGCGCGCGTGTTCTTGCCCGCGTTCGGAGCGGACCCCGCGATCCAGGCTGTGGCGACTCGGGACGGCGCGTGTGTGTTCCTGGACAGAGACTCGAGCTGCGCGTTGCATGCCCACGGCGCCAAGCCTCGAGGCTGCAGAGACTACCCCCTCACCTTGATCGATGACGGACGGCACCTGGCCGCTGTCCCCGTCTTCGAGTGTCCCTGCGTCGAACGCAGTTTCCTCGGAGAAATAGCGACAGCGCCACCCGAACTCCCTGAGAACGAAGCAGGACTCGCTCACGAGCGCCCGGTCACTCGGCTCCGTTCGGACTTCGCCCTCGACGCGGAGCGACGCCTGTCCCTCGCGCAGCTGCGCGACTGGGTGGACAGCGGCCTCGAGCGCATGCCAGAGGAGCCCCGCGACGTCGACCCCGTGCACTGGATGTGGAGCTGGGGTGACGCGGCCGGCGACCCCGATTTCGAGATCTCGGCGCCGCCGATCTACGCGCTGGCGAACTGGATCCAGCGGCTGCAGAGCTACGCCAAGGGTCGGGTGGAGTCCGCCGCGTGGCGTGCACCAACGGACCGGACACGCCGCCTGGTGGAGTGGATGCTGACGGCGAGTGAGACGCTCAGCGACGCCGAAACCGTTCGGGGTCTGCTGTCGGTGGCCTGGGTGTCCGGGAGCGATCTCGAGCCGGAGCGGAGCCTCCGCCAGCGTCAGCGCCGCGCGGAGTGGGCCTACGTGCGCTGTCAGCTGTTCGGCTATCAGTTCGCCCAGGGCGACGAAGCGCTGTCCCACGCCGTCCAGCAACGCTGCGCCCGCCTGCTGCTGGCGCGCGCCATGCTCTCGCGGTGTCCGGACCGCAGCGCTGACGACGCGGCACGCCGCTCGCCGCTGACCGCGCTCGAGGGCCTGCTCAGGTCCGAGTCCCTGACGACGTCAGCAGGCTGAGCTCAAGTTCTTCTCCGCCTGGCTTGGTCGAGCTAGGGTCCTCCCTGAATGAGCGTGGCAGGAGAACAGACACGCCGCGACGAGATCCTGGAGCACGCGCTGGCCGAGGCGCAACGTTCCCTCGCCGCAGGGGAACACCAGACGGCCGCCGAGCACCTCACTCAATTGCTGCTCGCCGAGCCTTCGAACCCGGCCTACCAGACCTTGATGCGCAGGCTGCTGTCCAGCGTCGACGACCCGCTGAGCCTGGCGCCCCTCAGCAACCCCCTGGACCTGAACGTCGCCGTGCGCCATGCATTTATCCTCGGGGAAATGGGCCAGGCGGTGGACGCCAGCGGCCTGATGCTCGATGTGCTCGCGGCGGTGCCAGGCATCCCAACCTGGGTGTGGATCGCGCGCTGGCTGGAGGCTCTGGAGCGCGGCATCGATCGCGCCGCCCTGGGCGCCCTGAGTCAAAAGCTCACCCTCGCGGCTCGAACCGGTCAGGCGCAGCTGGGCGACGATGGGGTGGCGCCGGTGCTGACCATCGCCGAAGCCGTGCTGCGCAAGGCTCCTCGCGACGTCGAGTTCGGGCTGTTCGTGGTCACCTTGCTGAGGCGTACGAAGCGCCCCCAGCGGGCGGCCCAGATCGCCCGTCAGCTGGTCGCACTGGAGCGCAGCTGGCGCACGCTGGTGGCGCTGGCAGCCGCGGAGCGCGAGCGCTGCCATCTGCCAGAAGCGGTTGAGCTTCTGATTCACGCCACCGAGCTGGAACCACGGGAACCCTCGACGTACCTGGACCTGGGCGATATCCAGCTCGACGTCGGCGACTTCCGGGCGGCATCGCTCGCCTACGAGCGCGCCGTGGAGCTCACGCCGTCGAAGACGTGGGCGAGCTCGAGCTTGCTCTTCTGCCGCTACTTCTTGGAAGAGGAGCCTGGCCACCTGGAGGCGCTGCGGGCCGTGGCTTCCGGCGGCGACGCACGCGCGCGTGAACTGCTCTCCCGACTGGAGACTCCCGCCTGGGTAGGTCACTTGCCACCGCCTCTGGACCCTGAAACGGCTGCGCTGAGCGCCGCGATCGAGACGTTGAAGCAGCACGCTCCGGAAGACACTCGGGAGCAACCCGCGCACATCCGCCTGAACCTGTCCCAGCTGGGGGCTCCGAGCCTTCAGCTCGGGTTCATCGTCGGCGTCCAGCTCCTGGGACATCGCGCGAAGCTCTCCCTCGGCATCCAGCGCGTGCCGGAGCCCGACCCAAGAATTCCACGTGGCAACCCTCTGTTCAGTGTCTGGCACTACGAGGGCACGACCGCGGTCGCAGCCTTGCCGCAGCCCGCCAGCGAGGTCCAGCCCCTGATCGAGGCCATCGCCTACAGCGAGTATCGGCTCTCGGCGTGGTGGGAGCTGGCCAAGGAACAGGCGCGCTCGCTGGCGCCAACCCAGGTTGGCGATCTGCTCGCCAGCCTGGTGCACATCCCCCTGCCAAAGCCACCGGACTCCGAGGAGTATGCGCTCGTGTTGCAGCCCATGGACTGGGTGCAGCGCGTCCAGATCGCCAGCTGTCTGTTGATCGCGAACCTCGATGGCGGCTGGCAAGGCTCCGTCAGGCAAGCGGCGCTCGAGTCGCTGTTGAACGGCCCGGTGGACTGGAGCACCAACGCAGCGCTCGTGGCCGTCGCCGCCATCGCCCGCCACGAGCCTGAACACACCGAGACGCTGCGCCCGCTGTTCGAAGGGCTCCAGGAGCGCATTCCTCGAGACGGTAGCTTCAGCTGTCTCCTGCATCCGCTGACTTGCCTGTGGTCGAGCCTGCCCGGAACACCACCACGGCTTCGCGCCGACCTCTGGGCGCTGCGCCAGCGGGTCGAGGAAGCGGTCCGCCGCGCGAGAGCTGGCAACCTTGGCTAGCGCAGTCGCCGGACGGCCTCGATCACGAGCGCCGCGACGGCACGGTCCAGGCCCCAGGGCGCGTGCTGGCGCTCCGGGCGGGTGACTCCCAGGCGATCAGCGCCTCGTCCTGACGCGGCACGAACCACTCCACGCTGAAGGGCACGAAGCTGCCGGTGCGATAGATCAGCTCGCGCTGAAGCATGCGCCGTTCCCCAGGCGTGCATGGCGCTGCGTCGAGTTCGTTCCAGGAGACCAGAGGTGTGTACGGCACTCCCCTGCGGAAACGCTGACCGGGCACGAACCGCTGGGCGTTCTCCTTCCACCAACGGTACCAGCGGTTGAACTCCACCGTTGGGAAGTTCATCAGGTCTGGCGAGCCGGGCTCCGGCATGTCGCGCGGGTCGCTGATCAGCTTGGCCAGCGGCTCTGGCTCGTCCCCCGTGATCGGCTCCGGAGCATCAGGCTCCTCCAGCTCCTCTGGTGGCACCTCGACCTCCTCGAACAGCCCGGCCGCGGTGATTCGCTCCAGCGCGAACGCCGCCGCGAGCGCCAGCTCCGCGTCCTTGCCCTTGAGCGTCTGCATCAGCGGCTCGATGTGCGCTGCGTCGCCTGCCCAGCCGAGCGCCGACGCAACGATGGGTTGAGGCTGGCTGCTGAACGACTTGAACAGCTGCTCGACCTCCTGCTGCCCCCCCAGGGCGCCGAGCATCAGCACGGCATCGTCATGCAGCTCGCCCCCGAGCTCCTGGTGGAGCGTGTAGGTGAAGCGTGGGTCCTGCGAGGCGGCCATGGCCTCCCAGACCGCGTGTCGCACCGCCGGGCCAGGCAGTGCGTAGGCGTGGTTCACCGCGTCTCGAACGCGCGGATGCCCCGCCAGTGCGAGGGGCAAGAGAGCTGGCGTCACCAGCTCAGGTTCGGCGAACGCAGCCCACTCCAGCTCCTCCGGCGTGATCGCGTTCAGGGCGACCAGCACCTCCACACCCAAGCCGCGATTCGCTGGCTGTGGACTTCGCAACAGCTTGCGCGCCAGCGGTACCACACCGCGATGAGGGACCAGCTGCAGCGCGCGGCCGAACTGGGTGATGGCTTGGTCGTCCGCGAGAGCGACACGGTGGAAGGCGCGCTCAGCCGCGGCCAGGGCATCACGCCCGTCCACGCAGCCGAGAATCATGGTGATCGCCCAGACGCGAAACGCGTCCGGCGCTGGCGAGTCGACGACCCACCCCTCGAGTTGCTCGAGAGCGCTCGGCCCGAGAGCGATGATGGCGTCGATGGAGTTGAGCATGCGCTGGTCGAACGTCTCCATCGTGCGCCACGGCTCGTTCAACATCGGGAGCCGCGCCATGCCGACCATGGCCACTTCTTCGAAACACAGCCGCGCGTTCTGCTGAGCGAACTCGGCGCTGGACAGCCTGGGGAGAGGATCCCGCGCGAAGCCTGGCGGCGGCTCCGGCGGCTCCAGCGCCTCGACGGGCTCCTTCTTGGGCTTGCTCGCTCGTTCCTTCGCTGCCTCGGCGCGCGCTGCCGCGCGGTCTTTAAGCGTGCTGAGGTTCGCCTCCAGCTCCTCGAACGACCTCGGCGGAGGCAGCGGCTCCGCGGGGGCCTCCGTCACCTCGGGTGGCGGAGCGGGAGGGAAGCGCCAGTGCGGCGTGATGCGCTGGCGCGCCAGGCGATTCAGTCGCGGCGTGCGAACGCTCGCTCGCTGGTCTCCTGGCGCTGGCGGAGGTACGTGGATCTGGCTGCGCACGCGCTCTTCCGCGCGCTGGAGGTGCACGCTTGCCTTGCGGAAACCATCAACGACCCCCGCCAGGACGGGATCGCTCTGGGCCGGGTCCACCAACGAGGCGGTTGCACGATCGAGGAAGCCTCTGGCGGCCACGAGCTCGGTCACCGGATCTGCCTCCCGGTCGTAGGCGGTCAGCAGGTGACGATGGGTGGCTTCCAGGTCCACCCGCAAGGCTTCGAAGTCAGGTCCTGGCTGGGCGCCGGTCTCGATCAATCGAGCGTGCGTTCGCAGCACCTCCAGCGCAGCGTCCAGCTCCTGTTGCCAGACCTCGATGGGCTCGACTGCCGTGGCCATCCCGACTCGCATCAGCCCCTGTCTAGGGCCCGCGAACGGGGATTTCAATCGCCCTCGACCGCGATCATCGATCGACTGCCCCGTTCGCGGGCCCTTGGCATCCCCGACCCCACGAGTGCTCGGTCGCGACTCACCTCCCCTCCGCGCTTCGCCTTGTCAGCTCCCGTGACGCTGGCAGACTCGGCCCAGCATGGAGCCCAAGCTGGACCTCGACACGTACGCCCGGCTGCTCGCCAAGTTCGCGACCGACAACTCGATGCGCGAGTCTCTGCTGCAGACGCACGCGCTCTCCGAGGACGAGTGGGAGGAAGTGGATGAGTACTGGCAGGACCGGTTGGGCGAGGACCCCGAGGACGAAGAGCAGGTCAGTCCCCTGATGGCACGTTTCTCCCAGATCTTCACCGAGACACAGCTGCAGCTGGCAGGCGTGGAGCTCGCGCTCGACCGCTACGTTGAGATCCTCCGCCAGGTGCAGAGCGGGCGCGAGCTGCACAAGGTGCTGGCCGAGGAACGCGTCGCGCTCAACGACTACCTCAAGGCACACGCTCACTGGACTCGACGCTCCCTCGAGAGCGACGAAGTGCGGGAAGAACTCCAAGCCAAGCTGAACGAGCCGCGAAGCTCGCGGCGTCGCAGCGCACAAGACTGAGGGTGCTCAGCGCTTGTAGACGCTTCGCCAGTGGCGCTTCGCCGACTCGAAGCGCTCCTGGTAGTTCTCCATCTCGTAGCCATCCGACCTCAGACGCTGCTCCCAGCTCTGCTGGATGGCCTGCCAGACCTGGAGGTCGCCGATCCCGTACTTCGCCAGCGCGCGCTCCACTTGTTCTGGCATCACCACGATCTCCGCAGCGAGCATGGCGTAGTCACCCAGCGAGAGCTGCGGAACGCTGCTCGGCGCCGGAGCGGTGGAAGGAGGCGCGGCTGGGGAAACCGAAGGGGGTTGAGAGACGAAGAAGCCGCCCGAGCTCGGCACAGCGGGCGGCGCGGCAATTCCGGGCGCGGAAACGCCTCCAATCATCGGCGGCTCGACGGCTGGACCCGAGGCAGGTACCGGTGAGATCAGTGGCGGTGGCGCGACGCCCGACGGCAAGGGAGGCACGCTCTCGACGCTCGGCGCAGGCGCTGGAGCAGGAGCGGATGCTGGCGCCGCAGCGTTTGGCATCGGCGGAACGCCAGAAATCGTCGGCATCGGTGGCACGGCCGGCGCATAGGACGGCATGGGAGGAATGCCGGAAGCCACCGCCGGCAGCGGGGGCACCTCGCCGGAGGAACTCACGACGGGCGGGGGCTGCACCAGCGCTGGCGGCGCGGGCGCACTCGGCTGAACCTGAGCAGGACTCTGTTGCTGTTGCCAGCGCAGATATTCCCAGTCCCCGGCCTCGTTGCGCCGTGCCTCGCGGGGCGCCGCGACCTGTGGAGCGGACTGCAAACCGAGCTGGCGCTCGGCTTCAAGGCGGTTTTGCAGGAACCACTGCGTATACCGCTGATAGAGTTCATAGTTCTGGCGCTGAATCTGCTCGGAGAGATGAGACAGCCACGTGACGAGTTCTTCTTCCCACTGCTGCTGGCTGAGACCTGCGTCCCTCAGCACGGCGTCTCTAGGCATGCCGGCATCGAGCCGCGCTGACACGGCGGCGAATTTCTCAAGCGACAGCACACTCGACACGGCGGGAACTATATCCAAGGCGCGCCCAACAGGGCTACCGAGCACGGCGATCCTTGGTACCTTCTGGGGGAGGCCATGGGCAAGGTAACAGCCTGCAAGACCGACTGCGTCACGAAGAAGTCGAACCACAACTGCGTCGGCTGCGCCGTGAGCGTGTGTACGACCCCGGCGGCGCCGAGCCCGCTACCCCTGCCCTACCCGACCACGGGCATGGTCTCCGAGGGCATCACCGACCAGGCGATGCGCACCAAGATCGAAGGTGCGGACGTGATGACGGTAGGCTCCGTCATGAGCAAATGCCACGGCAACGAGCCGGGCACGCTGAAGGAGACCCTCAGCCTCAACACCAGCGGCCCGACGTTCCCCATCATGGGCGCGCCCACCGTGCTCATCGAGCTTGGGATGGCCGGCATCACTGGCAGCCCGGGCCAGATGAACAAGGGCATCACCGTGGGCGCTGGCGGCTCGGCGAGCGGCGCTGGCGGTGGCGCCGGTGGTGGTGGTGGCGGCGGCGGGAGCGCTGGCGGTCCCGGAGGCCCGAGCAACCAGGGCCCCTCGGGTGGCGGCGGAAGCGGCGGAGGAGGCAGCAACGCGGCAGCGGCACCGCCCCCGGCAGGTGTCAGTCGCGAAGAAGCAGCGTTGGCCGCTGCGCCGGGCAACAGCCCAGAGCAGGTTGCCGCACGGCAAAAGCTTGCGGAGGCCTACTACGCAGAGAACTGCCCCAACATGAGCCAGGCTGACATCGCGTCGAACGTACGCGGCATCGATCTGAACCAGCCCGTGCAGGCGGTCACCATTCCCCCTAGCGGTGGCGGACCGAACGGCGACCAGCTCTACCAGCACGCCTGGCCGGGCGGCGGCGACGGTCAGTATTTCGCCACCGATCCGAACACGCCGCCTGCGGCGCTCGGCATCAACGAGAACGTGCGCACCGACGACGGGGTCGTCCCCCGCGAGCCGCGCTCCTACACCGCCTCCGCAGATCAGCCGGCAAGTGGTCTGCAGAGCACGGCGGCGCCCGTCACGGATACCTGGTCCGACAGCCAGAACCCAGTCGACACTCCTGGCGGCGGACAGCAAACGTTCATTCAACGCGACAACGGAAACCAGGGCGGAATCACGCGAAACTAGCGCTCCCTGCCCAGCACTCACATGGTCAAGCCCAACATCATTCAGAGCAAGCTGACCTGGCGCTTCATGCTCCAGGACGCCCAGAAGCGCACGGACGACATGATCAAGGAGGCCCCGCAGTGGGACCTGCCTCGGCTGATCAAGAAGCAGCTCGACTTCATGGAGCAATGCACCAAGGGCTCGCGATCGCCGACACCTCAGGAGGCAGATCGAGTCACGATCGGGCCAATCGCGGTGAAGAACTTCGAGGAGACCGACCCCGAGTACGCCACCTGGCTCAAGGAGCTCGACTATGGCTTCCGGGTGAGCTGGAACCGATTGCCCTGACGCCGGCCTCGTAGCAAGCGCGGCGCTTGCTCACCCCCAAGAGAACAGCCGAACAGACTGCACCTGCAGGCTGCTGAAGACCTGCTTCTCCAGCAGCCTGCGTGCTGATCCGCGCGGATTGAGCACCCTCGCTCGCGCAAGACCCCACGAAGCGAGGATGCGCCACCTACTTCTGCCAGCGTCTGGGGAAGTCGACGTACAGGATCGCGCCGCCCTCGAGGTCCGTCTTGTAACGCATCTTGGGCTCGAACCCGCCCCCACGGATCGTTACCGTGAGGATCACTCG
>JAGQIY010000805.1 GCA_020430865.1 Myxococcales bacterium | reverse complement strand
TCCAGCGGCGTGAACCGCGACGGCAATGGGCCCGATGATTGCTGGTGGGGGGGAGGGCCGGCGTTCGGCGAACTCGAGATCCTCGAACTGACGGAGTCGACGATTCGCTTTCGAGTCTCGGGCACTGACTGGGACGACCCGGACGTGGACGGCATCTTCACCGCCACGCGCTGCAACTGAGCGTCGACCGGAACCGCCTGGGCTACTCTGCGGCTGCCGCGTGTGATTCGCCCTCGCGAAGGGTCGCGAGGATGGCGTCCACGTTCTTCTTGGCGTCGCCAAACAGCATCCGAGAATTTTCCTTGTAGAAAAGCGGATTGTCGACGCCGGAGTATCCCGTGGCCATGGATCGCTTCATGACCACGGTCGTCTCCGCCTTCCAGACCTCCAGAACCGGCATGCCGTAGATCGGGCTCGCGGGATCGTCGAGGGCGCCGGGGTTCACGATGTCGTTCGCGCCAATCACCAGCACCAGGTCCGTCTCGGGGAAATCCTCGTTGATCTCTTCCATCTCGAGCACGATGTCGTAGGGCACCTTGGCCTCAGCCAGGAGCACGTTCATGTGGCCAGGCAACCGGCCCGCGACGGGATGAATCGCGAAGCGCACCTGGGTGCCCTTGGCCCTCAGGAGCTTCGCGACCTCGAACAGAGGGTGTTGGGCTTGAGCCACCGCCATGCCATATCCGGGAACGATCACCACGGTCTTGGCCTCGGCCATCAGCGCCGCGACCTCCGGTGCCTCCATCGGTGTGGGCTCGCCCTCGGGCGCCTTGCCTCCAGCGGGAGCCGCGCCTTCGGCCGCGCCGAAGCCGCCGAAGATGACGTTGGCGATGGAGCGGTTCATCGCCCGGCACATGATGTAGCTGAGGATCGCGCCGCTGGAGCCGACCAGCGCACCCGTGATGATCAGCAAGTCGTTGGACAGCATGAACCCGGCAGCAGCGGCTGCCCAGCCCGAGTAGCTGTTCAACATCGAGACGACGACCGGCATGTCAGCGCCGCCGATGGCCATCACCAGGTGAACGCCCAAAGCGCAGGCAATGCCGGTCATGATTCCCAACGGAATCAGCCCCGAGTGTCCCTCCGCGGCCATGAAGCGAGTCATCAGGAACACGCTCCCCCCCACCATCGCCAGGTTGATCAGGTGGCGCCCGGGCAACATCAGGGGCTTGCTCCCGATGCTGCCCCGAAGCTTTCCGAAGGCGATCACGGAGCCCGTGAAGGTCACCGCGCCCACGAAGACGCCGAGGAAGATCTCGACGTCGTGGATCTTCGCCTCGACCCCGGTCAGGTGCTGATTGGGATCGAGATAGGTCGCGTACCCCACGAGCACCGCCGCTGCGCCGACGAAGCTATGCAGGATCGCCACCAGCTCCGGCATGCTGGTCATGGCGACGCGCGCGGCTAGGACGGCCCCGATCAACGCACCCACCACGACCACACCGGCGAGCGCCGGGTAGCCACCGCTCATGCGCGCCGCCGTGGCGGCCACGGCCAGCAACATGCCGATGATTCCGTACAGATTCCCGCGGCGCGCCGTCTCCTGGGTCGAGAGGCCGCCGAGGCTCAGGATGAAGAGCACTCCGGCGCCGATATAGGCAACGGTGGTCAAGCTATCGAGCATCTTGGAGCCTCACTTCTGGAACATCTTGAGCATGCGCTGAGTGACCAGGAAGCCGCCCGCAATGTTGATGGTGGCGAGCAAGATGGCTGCCGCGCCAAGGATCGTCACGGCGCTGCCCAGCGGCCCGGAGAGCTGCAGCATGCCGCCAACGATGATGATGCCGCTGATGGCGTTGGTGACGCTCATCAGCGGTGTGTGGAGCGAGGGGGAGACGTTCCACACGACTTGCCAACCGACGAAGCAAGCGAGCACGAACACGGTGAAGTGGCTCAGGAACTCCCTCGGTGCAACGGCGCCGAGCCCGGCCAGCACCAGAGCACCGACCAGCATCGTGAGCGAGGTCGCCCGAGCCCTCTTCCGCGCGGCAATAACCGGATCAGGCTTCGCGGGCAGCGGCGGCGCGGTGGGCGTCTTCTTCGGCGGCTCGGGTACCACCTTCGGCTTCGGTGGCGGCCACATCATCTCGCCTTCGTGCAGCACAAGGGCGCCACGGACGACGTCGTCCTCGAGATCGACGTGCCAGCTCTTGGCGCCGCCCATGTCCGCCAGCAAGTGCGTCAGGTTGGTGCCATAGAGCTGACTCGCGGTCGGCGCGAGACGGCTCGGCAGATCGACATAGCCGATGATCGTGACGCCTTGGTGCTCGGTCACCTGCTCTGGCTGGGTCACTTCGCAGTTGCCGCCGGCCTCTGCGGCCAAGTCCACGACGACGCTGCCGGGGTGCATCAGCTCGACACACTTCTTGGTGATCAGGACCGGCGCAGGTCGCCCCGGAATCAGGGCGGTCGTGATGATGATGTCCACCTCGCGGGCTTGCTGCTCGAACAGCTTCATCTCCGCGTCGATGAACTCCTTGCTCATCACCTTGGCGTATCCACCCTCACCCGTCCCGTCCTCCTCGAACTCCAGCTCGAGGAACTCGGCGCCCATGCTCTCCACCTGTTCCTTCACCGCTGGACGGGTGTCGAACGCGCGCACGATCGCGCCCAGCCCTCGAGCGGCTCCGATCGCCGCGAGCCCGGCCACGCCAGCGCCGATCACCATCACCTTCGCCGGTGGCACCTTCCCCGCCGCGGTGATCTGCCCGGTGAAGAAGCGACCGAAGAACGACGCCGCTTCAATTACCGCACGGTAACCTGCGATGTTGGCCATCGAGCTCAGGGCGTCCATCTTCTGGGCGCGACTGATTCGCGGGATCTGATCCATCGCCAGCAACGTCACGTTGCGCTTGGCCAGGCGCTCCAGCAACGCCTCGTTCTTGGCGGGCCAGACGAAGCTGATGAGCGTCGCCCCCTCCCGCAGCAGGTCGGCCTCGTGATGCCCTCGCTGCGCGTCCAGCTCGGGCGGGCGAACCTTGAGCACGATGTCCGAGGTCGCCCACAGCTCCTTCGGGTCCTTGACGATGTGCGCTCCGACCTTCTCGTATGCGGAGTCGAGGAACGACGCGCCCTCGCCCGCTCCCGACTCGACCTGCGCCTCGAACCCGAGCTTGGCGAGGCGCTTGATCGTTTCCGGGGTCGCAGCGACCCGGCGCTCGCCGGGGCCGATTTCACGGGGGATCCCAACCTTCATGTCTGTCTCCTGAGCCGAGCCACGCGGAGCGCGACGAGGCGCGCGGGCTCCTGGCGGCGCTCGCACGAAACACGAGCGCCGACGCCACTCACGCTTGGGGAAGCGTCAGCAAACGGCAGCTCGCTGTGCCTTGAAAAGGCCGGCGGCGCTGCGGTCTCTTGATAGCGCAAAACGCTGCAGATTGGAGGGACTGCGACCACCCAGTCGCCTTCTGCGCTGCGTCATGGG
>JAGQIY010000082.1 GCA_020430865.1 Myxococcales bacterium | reverse complement strand
CGCCAGAGGATGCGGACCAACCGGAGGAGGAAAGGGCGCCAGAGGTGGAAGCTCCGGTGGCGGGAGAGGGGGGCGTGGCGTCGGCGCCAGGCCCGCCGGTTCCAAGCCCGGCGCAGGGCTGGCCAGCGACGCCTGCGGCTCCTCCTCCCAGCGCTGGCGATCCGGGGTTCCCGTTCTCTGGTGTTGGGGCGTCGCCCCCACGACCGCCAATGGTCTTGATGCCGCCAGGGCAGTCGTACTCTCTCAGAGTCCCGCCGCTCGATCCGCTAGCGTCATTGCCGTCGAGCTGAGCCTGCGTCGGGAAGGTGTACGGCGCGAGCACGCCGTTCTTGCCGGCTTTGCCCTTCCCTGCCACGAGCTTCACGCCGTCGAGCCGCACGTCACTCGAGCCATGGACGAAGGCGGCGATGCTGCTTTCGCCGTCGGCGGCGCCATCCACGGCGTCGAACTCCAAGCCGTCGATCGCGACGGTGGCGGTGACGCTGTCGATCTCGAGGGCGTAGCCCGGCGTGGTGGGTGCGACGATGGCGCGCTGTCCCGCGTCGGGGGACCAATCGCTGCACTTGAAGCCGCCGTAGAGCTTCACGCCGGCGGTGATGGAGAGGTGCTCGGGATACGTGGTGTCGCACACGAGCACGAGCTTGCTGCCGGCTGCGGCGACGCCCTCGGCGATGGTCTTGAACGGCGTCGCCTTGCTGCCGTCACCCGACGTGGACGCGGTGCCGTCAACGAAGACGGCGTATTGATCATCAACGAGACAACTCTCTTCGGTGGGCGACTTCGTTGTGTCGCAGGTGCCGCCGTCCCCACCGGTGCCGGCTGTACCACCTTGGCCGCCCTGGCCGCCGGTGCCGGAAGTGCCCGCGGTGCCGCCAGTGCCCGAGGTGCCGCCGGTGCCGGAGTCGCCGGGGTACGTGCCGCAGCTACCATCCTCTTCGCAGGTCGGATCGCCGGAACACCCCACAACGAGCGACGACACAACAAGCAACGTGAACGCCGAACCTAGCGATTTCATCGCGATTCTCCCGACCCTTGGTTCATTGACTAGAAACTGCCCGCCAGCGACAGGCCGCGTGCGCGACTGACAACTGGTGTGACGGATATCGAAACACGCCGCGTCGCGCTCTCGTTCTGGGCGTGCGGCCAGAGGAGGTATGCCGCCCCGAAGACCAGTGCTGCACCGGCTACGCCCAGGGAGACATTGCGCAGGTCCGCGTCCCGATGCGCGGCAACGTTGCTGTCATGTATCCCGGCACACTCGGCCGTGAACGGTGTTCCCGCGGCACAACCTTGGGGCCCCAGGTCGTTCAGCGCCGTCTGCGCATCGTCCCGGTTGGAGCTTCGCGCGAGTTCGAAGCCCAATGCAGCGCCGAGTCCGACTACTGCCACGCCGCCTGCGACGTACACAGGCACCATGCTCCGCTCACGCGCCTGAGTGCTGCCGCCCGCTCCGGAATTTCCGCTGCTCCCGTTGGTTGCGCCGTCAGTTCCGCTGGCTGCGCCGCCCGCACCCGCCGTAGCACCGCCGGTGCCGCCGGGGGACTTGCCCTGCCACAAGAGCTTTACCTCCACCTCGGTGCGTTCGCCCTTCTTGGCAGTGACGATGCGGCCGACCTCGCCGTAGCCGTCGGCAGTGGCGGCTAGTTGGTGGTCTCCTGGCGATAGAAAGAGCGGCGCTGCGAGAGGAGCCGTGCCGACGACTTTGCCGTCCACGCTGATCTGCGCACCGTCTGGGTGGACGGAGACTCCTACTTCGCCAACCTGCTTCTTCATCAGGGCGAGCGCTGCGGCGACCTTCTCTCGCTGTGCTTTCGTTGCGCTGGCCATCAGGTGCGCGTCCGCAAATGCCAGGTGCGTTGCTGCGTCCGGGTACTCCCCCAGCTTCCCCTCACAAGCGCCAAGGTTGGCAGCAATGTCGGGACTTCGATGCAGACTCCACGCTTGTTTCAGCAGCGACACGGCTTGCTTGCAGTCCCCCGCGTCTTGCAGAGGTTTCGATTTCTCAAATAGCTGGTGAGCGCGATCGCGCTCCGCCTTGGTCGGGTTGTTCGGGTCGGCACTCGCGTGGGGTGCGAGAGCCACCACCATTGCGAAAGCAGCAAGCAAGGAGGAACGCATGTCTAGAAAGTCCGGCTGAGGGGATCCGATGATGCTGGCTTTGGCACCGGGGCTGACGATGCGGGTGGTGTTGTCGCTGGCGCCGATGCTTGCGGGCTGCCAGCGCTCCGCGGCGCAATACCTGTGGGAGTCGGGGCCACGACGGACGCAGTGATTTGCGGATGTTGGGGCACGGACGTTGCGGGCTTTGCTGTGGACTCAGATGGCGCTGCCGGCGCTTGGACGCTTTCCGTCTTGGACGGGACTGGCGCCGTGTTTGGCGTCATTGCCGCCGGTGGCGTTGCGGCCGGCGTGGTGACCGCGGTGGGCGCGCGCTCTATCTCCGGCGCCTTGCGCGATCGCATCACGAACCAACCCACGACCACAGCTGCGACCAGCGCTGCCACAATGATGGCGCCGCGTTGCGACGAACGCACCGGAAGTGCGGGCACCGGCTCGTCCGGCTCTGTGGCGTGGTCGGGTTGCACATCG
>JAGQIY010000804.1 GCA_020430865.1 Myxococcales bacterium | reverse complement strand
TGCCGCCGGCCTTCTGGACGCCCTCGTGACTCCGCATGACGGCGCGCTGGACATCCTCGACGCCTTGATCAATCCGGCCTGGGCACACGACGACTCAACCGGACCATCGCTCGCCGATGTACTGGTCCCTGTCGTCGTGGACGACCTCACCATTGAACGAATCGAGGCGGTGCTGCGGTCGATTCCGCTGAGCGGCGACCTCGTTGCCTTCGGCACAGACGGAACCTGGCGGCTGGGACCCGCGGTCGGCAGGTACGCCCAGGCGAACCCAATGTTCATTGGTCATGCAGCTCGCGAACGCCGACGCGCCGAGCAACTCGTCGCCCTGGACACGAAGCTCTCCGAAGAGCGGGCCCGGCTCGACCACCTCCGGCAACAGCTGGCGTCGCTGACGGCGATTAGCGAGACGGTTCAATCGCTGCGAAGCGGGCAGCCGCCGACGAAGCAACTGTCACAGTCGCTCACCGACTACCGCGACTGGCAACGCCGGCTTGACGACCGGCAGCTGACCCACGCCGCAGCGAAGGACGACGCCGAGACGAAGCTGCGCGCGGCGGAGTCCAGATCTCTGGAGCTGCAGAGAACCGCCTCACGTTTGCGTCTCCCGTCTGACGTCGATGCGTTGCAGGGGGTCGAACACCTGATCAATGACTGCGATGTCAAGCGGCGAGAAGTCATCTCGCTGCGCAAGACGAGCAGTGTCGCAGCTACCGCTGCTCAGCAGGCTCGGAACACTGCCGACGCCTTCCAACGACGAGCTGACGATGACACCGCCGCAGCAAGCGAAGCCGAGACCTTCGCACAGCTTGAACGGGTGCGATACGAGCAGCTCGAGGCGAGTGTCGGTGGGGATGCCCAGCGAGCAGTTGAGGCGCTCTCCACGGCCCGCACATCGCACAAGCTGCAGGAGAAGGCGCTCGACGATGTCACCGGGCGACTCGCCGATGCGAACAGCACGGTCGTGCGGCTCTCCGAGAGGATCGATGGCTTCACCAGCAACCGCGTCATGCTCGAGTCCGCACTCGACTCAGCGGTACAGAGCTTCGAGGTGATCTGCGGTGCGGAGATCGCGGACATACTCAACATCGACGGAATCGATCTGGGCGCAGACCGACACACGGCCGCACGGCGGCTGCTGGCGGAGACCAGCGATCGCCCCGGCGACACGGCGAATCGGATGGAGCGCTCGTACCGAGAGATTCTCCTGGACGGGTTGCGCGCCGGCCACGATCCGAGCATGCCCAAGCTGGACAACGTCGACGTTGTCCGCGTCGGCACGGCAGACGGTGATCTCGCGATCGGGACGCTCGTTCGTCAGCTACGAGAAGAGTACGAGCGCACCAGCCAACTCCTCTCGAAGCAGGAGCGGGAGATCTTCGAGACCCATCTCCTTACGCGTATCGGAGATGCCATCCGCCAACTCCTGCTCGATGCCGATGCCTTCGAGCATCACATCAACCAAGAGATGTCACGCGTCCCTACCGAAAGCGGGATGATTGTCGAGCTGCGTTGGGAGCCGACGGGCGACGAGCCGGACCTCCGCAACGCGATCCAGGCGCTCCGAACCAGCCCCGAACTGCTCGGCCCCGATCGGCGCGACGCACTGCGTGACGTCTTCATGCGACGCATCGCCGACGTTCGTAGCGCAGAGCCTGGTCGCAGCTTCGCCGAGACCCTGACCGCAGTCCTCGACTACCGCGCCTGGCACCAGTTCGTCCTGTACGCGCGATTCTCGAGCGGGAAACGCCAACGCGTAACCCGAACCTTCTATCGAGGCCTCTCCGGTGGCGAAGCTGCGACGCTGCTGCATCTCCCGCTGTTCGCCGCAGCCGCAGCCCAATACACAAACGGGTCGCAGGATGGTCCGCGCCTGATCGCCCTCGACGAGGCCTTCGTCGGGATCGACGACAAGATGCGCGCCCGCCTCATGGGTCTCCTGGTCCAACTCGATCTCGACGTCATTCTCACCAGCCACGAGTTCTGGGGGTTCTACGACACCGTCCCGGCGCTCGTCCTGTACGACCTGGTCAGGCGACCGCCGACACCACCTCGACGGCGGACTGATGGCA
>JAGQIY010000803.1 GCA_020430865.1 Myxococcales bacterium | reverse complement strand
GCCCGTTGCGATCCCTCGCTGTACGTCGCACTCCAGCCCCTTCTTCGCCATCTCCTTCTCTATTCTCTCCTCAATTTTCTTCTTTCGAATCCGTTTCCGCGCTGCGCGTGTGCTCTGTGCTCCGGGCTCGCCGCTCGGAATGCGCCAGTGAGCCCTTGAGTTCCCGCCCCCGAGATCGGTCAGGCTGAGCCGTCGCCGCGGGGCTTTCGGGTCGTGCTCGTCGGTCTCCGGCTTCGCCGCACTGGCCTCCCAGGCCGGGCCGTTGCCCTCTTTCGGCTCGCCGGTGACAGGGTCGTCGACACGCCGAGCAGCGGCCCCGCTAAACCGGCTCGCCTTGGCCAGACGTTGGATCACCGGGGCAGGGGCTGCCGCGGATTCCTGGTGGGTCCCGGTCTGGGGTTGCTCCAGCAACTCCAGCTCGATGGCCACTTCGTCTGCTGCGACGGCTCTCTGCTCCACCACCCGTGCTGCTTCCGGGGGGGAGAGGGCGACCGATGCGAGCCACGCCGCGCCGTGGAGCACGCCCGCGCCGAGCAGCGCGACGAGCTGACGCCGGCGCTCGAACCAGCCTGCAGGTGGCTTGGCGCGGGTGGTGACCGAATCCATGGCTGCTGCCTAGGGTGCGCTGCTCTCGCCGTTCATTCGAGTCGGCTGCTCTTGGGGCAAACGAGTTGAGTCGCGGGACACCGAGGGACTAAGGTCCGAGCGTGTCGCGGGTCTTGGTTACTGGTGCAGCTGGGTTCATCGCATCCCACGTCGTCGATCGCCTCCTCGACCAGGGGCTGCGCGTGACTGGGTTGGACAACTTCGATCCCTACTACGATCCGCGGCAGAAGCGTCGGAACGTGCGGCGCGCGCTGGAGCACACCGACTACACGCTGATCGAGGGAGACGTCGCGGATGCGGAGACGCTCGAGCGGGCCTTCTGCGTGGAGCGTCCCGAGTGGGTGGTGCACTTGGCGGCGAAGGCCGGCGTTCGCTCCAGCGTAGAGGACCCGGGGAGCTACTTGCGCACCAACGAGGTCGGTGGTCTCAACGTGCTCGAGGCGTGCGTACGGCACGGCAACGTCCCGCTGTGTCTCGCCTCCACCTCATCGGTCTACGGAAACGACACCCCGACGCCTTTCAAGGAGTCCGCCACCGCAGCGCTTCCACTCTCGCCCTACGCCGCGACCAAACGCGCGAGTGAGCTGATGGCGTACACGTTTCACTACTTGCACCGATTGCCGGTGGCGGTGCTGCGCTTCTTCACCGTCTATGGCCCCCGTGGCCGCCCTGACATGGCTGTCGCGAAGTTCAGCGAGGCGATGCTGACCGCGGGAACGATTCGCCTTCACGGAGAAGAGACCGCCAGGGACTTCACCTATGTCGACGACATCGTCGACGGTGTGCTCGGTGCCGCCGCTTGGCTCTGCCGAGAGCGGGGTTTCGACACCTTCAATCTAGGGCGCAGCGAGCCTGTGCGCGTGCGGCGCCTGATCGACTTGCTGTCCGCGGAGCTGGGCTCGAGCTGCGACGTCGTCCTTGGGCAGCTCGAGCCAAGTGAGAGCGAAGTGACCTCCGCTGATACCTCGCACGCCAACGGCGCATTTGGCTACGCACCGCGAGTGAGTCTCGAGGACGGGGTCAAGCGCTGGGTGGAGTGGTACCTGCGCAGCGACGAGTCACCGCGGGGCGGTCAAGGCTAGACCCCGCGCGTCCGCTGTTCCGATCAGCGGATCTTGAAGCGCCGGATCAGCTCGGCGTTGTGGCTCGTATCGGCCCCGCGCTTCATCAGCACGAACTCCCCGCGTGTTGCCACGAGCCCGTGGCTCT
The DNA here is from genome assembly GCA_020430865.1 of Myxococcales bacterium. The sequence continues at coordinate 12,648 of JAGQIY010000803.1, read as the reverse complement.
TCTTGACCTTGAGGATCTCCTTCAACCGCTCCGTCGTACGTTCCAGGTTCAGTTCGCGATCCGACACCAAGACGTACTCGCCCATCTGTTTCCCCCACTTCATGCGGATGGCATACATCTCTCGCCGCGTGGAAACATGCGGTCCGACGGACTCCGACGCCGACACGGTCGCGTCTGCGGGGATCATCTTCACCAGCTCCATCAGCTGTGCGTAGCGCTTCTGATCCTTGGCGGTGAACTCGAAATCGATGCGGGTGTAGCCACCACGGGTGGTGTTGCGCATCCAGAAGGCGCCGAAATTGTAGGTGAAGACCGCCATCAACAGGGCCATGGTGAGCCCGGCTGCAGACGCCCGCAGCTTCCCCTTCACCGACTCTCGGGCGATCGCTCCCAGCGCAATCGGAGCTGCCAGGAACAGGTATGGGCTCCAGTGCATCGAGTAGTGGAACAGCGGACTGACCGTCGGCTTGTAGCCAGTGGTCAGCAACGTGAACATCATGCCCGGGATGAAGATCGCCCAGAGATATGCGCGGCGTGCCGGGAGGAACGCCAGAGGCAGGAACATGTGCAACGTGAACTCGAGCTTCTGGCGCTCTATCAGCGTCACGATGACGTAGAGCGGGTTCGTCATCAGGGTCTTGAAGACGCTCCCGAAGCCTTTCTCTCCCGGAGGAAAGAGTCCGTCGTACATGCTGGGGAACCACCACTCCCCCTTGTCCTTCATCAACACGCCGCGCGTGAACACGAAGGCAAACAAGCCGAATGCCGCGAGTGAGAAGCCTGCCTTGGGTCGGTAGCCGCTCAGCGCGAAGCAGGTGCCTAGAATCGCCATTCCCACGCAGGTGTCATCGCGAATCAAGACCGCGGCGACCGCGGAGAGGGTGAACCAGACCCAGCGCCGTGTCTCCGCAGCCCAAACCGTCGCGACGATGAAGACCGGCGCGATGGTCGGGTACTTCATCTCGAAGAAGTTCGCGCCATGTACCGCAGGGAAACAAAGGAAGCCGATCGCGACGATCGCCGCGAGCCACTGCGGCACGCGCCTCCTGGCGAACAGGAACAGCGGGATCCCCGTCAATCCAACCAGGTAGGACTGGAGAACGAGCAGCGTCTCTGGGCTCGGCCTGATCGCGTAGATCGGGAGCAGCAGGTACTGGCCGAGCTTCACGTGAATCGCGAGGTAGTTCTTCGGGTTGTCGCCGAAGATCACCGGCGACTCGAAGAACTTCCCGTACAGCGCGTTGTAGAGCAGGTTGTTGTTGATCGAGAGGTCGAAGTTGTGCGTCTTCAGACTTCGGTGAGCGATCAGGCTGAAGTGAGAGAAGAAGGCTCCATACGCGATGGACGCAATCACGACGGCGACGAGCCAACCGTGGCGTCGCAGCAGTCGCGGGATGCGTTCTCCGAGCCAGGCCGCAGCGCGCTTGGGGCCGTCGCTGCCGTGGAGCAGCATGCGGAAGAAGACCACCTCCGCCCCGAGCAACAGGAAGACGCTGGCATAGAGCAGGTGATCCGAGCGCCCGGTCCAGCTGCGGTAGTCGAAGCAGAATGGCAACGGCGGCAGCAGGCCGATGGGGGCAAACCACCAGAGCCAGCGCTCGACGGAGACGACGCTCCGCTTGCGCCAGGCCGCCAGGAGCATGGCCACGGCGGTTGCAGCGATCGCGGCACCCGAGCTGCCCACCATGAGCTTGATGAGCTTCATGCGAGCCGCCTTGTCCATGGCGTTGCGCATGACGAAGCCGCGACCCGCCTCATCCAGCTTCAGGAAGTAGAGGGTTGCCGCGAGGGCCGCGCCCAGTCCCGCTGCCAGAGCCATGCTGCGCAGGAAGCTGGGGAACGCTCCACCGAAGAACTGCCCCGACATACCGAGGCGGGCGAACTCACCCCGGCGGTTCGGATCAGCCTCGTGCTTCGATCGGGGAGAGGGCGCGTCGACGAGGGCTCCACCCTCGATTGGCGCGGCGGCCATGCTCGACTCGGTCGGCGCAGCGGCGCCGTGCGGTGACTCGATACCAGCCTCTGACGCCTCCGCCGAAGGCTCTGGCTTCGGGGCGTCAGGAGTCGTCCGAGGGTCACTCTCGTGTGTCACGCGGGCGATCTACCATGCAAACCAGGGCACGACGCCAGTGCAACGTTTTGCGTCGAGAACGCGAGCGTATCGGCTGCTCCAGTGGCGCTCCGGACGGCACAGTCTGGCTCAGCCGTCGGAGGCGGTGGATGCACCAGCGGGCGCGGTCCTGGGCGTTCTGCGGCGGGAGAGCGGCGGGTCTCCAACCTCGGATTCGTGGTCGACCACGCGACGAATGACGTACGGAGGCCTGCCCTGGCTCGTCAGATAGATCAATAGCTCCGCGAGTAGCCCCATCACCAGGAACTGCACCCCCACCACCGTTAGCAGGACTCCGAGCGTGAGCAGGGGACGATGGCCAATGGACGCACCCATGATCCAGATCACGGCCAGGTACCCGCAGATCCCAACCCCGGCGATGGTCGAGAGCGTGCCCAAAGCTCCAAAGAAGTGCGCTGGACGGCGCTCGTACTTCAGCAGGAAGTAGACCGTGAACAAGTCCATCAGGCCCCGGAAGAACCGGCCCCCACCGAACTTGCTGACCCCGTGCATGCGAGGGTGATGCAGCACGGCGATCTCGCCGATGCGGAATCGGCGCCAGTGCGCGAGCACGGGCACGAAGCGGTGGAGCTCTCCGTAGAGCTGAACGTTGTCGATCACGCTGCGGCGATAGGCCTTGAAGCCACAGTTGACGTCGTGCAGCGTGATTCCCGTGACACGGCGGACCATCGCGTTGAAGACCCGGCTGGGCAACACCTTCGTGATCGGGTCGTTGCGCTTTTTCTTGTAGCCGCTGACTAGGTCGAATCCCTTGTCGAGTTCCTCGAGGAAACGCGGGATCTCCTTCGGATCATCCTGGAGGTCGGCGTCCATGGTGAACACGACATCTCCCCGCACCCGACTGAACGCGGCTGCCAAGGCGGCGCTCTTGCCGAAGTTGCCCCGAAGCTGGATCAGCGTGACGTTCGAGTGCTTCTCGATCAGTTGTTCGACCTGCTTGACCGATCCGTCGGTGCTCCCGTCATCGACGAAGACGATCTCGAAGGCCTCGCTCAGCGTCTCGCCGGGGGTGAGGTCGAGGCAGGCCTCCAGGGACTGTGTGATCCCCTCGTAGAGCTCGGCCAGCGTGGCCTCTTCGTTCATGAAGGGGATGGCGAAGGAGATGCGAGGCGTCATAAGCGGTGGCGGCGCTGGAGAAGGAGCCGGTCGGACAAGCCAATTGGAGGCCGGGGTCCTAGCACGAGAGCGGCGTGAGGGGAAAACCGCTCAGGAGTCGCTGCTTCCGGCGACGAAATGCCAGTATTCTCGGCATTTCCATGTCCTCGACGCCAGGATCGCCGGGCGATCGGGGGCCGGACGATCCGGCGCTCGACCGCTCGTGTCTCCTCGACGGGGGCCGGCCACAGGGCTACACGACGCGCCGTGAGGCACCGATCTCGCATCCTCTGGACCCTCGCCGCGGTGACGATGACCGCGCTCGTGCTGTGGTGGATGCTAGACGCAAAGGTCATCGCCGAGCTGGGTAGCGCCGTGCGCCACGCGCGAGTCTGGAGACTCCTCATCGCGCTCTCGATGGTCCCGCTGATCCAGCTCGTGCGAGCCATGCGCTTCGACTTGATGCTGACCGGTCAGCTCCGCCGGCCGAGCTACGAGCTGTATCGTATCGGAGCGCTGCTGGTGTTCTTCAACTACGCGCTGCCGTTCCGCACCGGCGAGCTGAGCTTCCCATTGCTCGCCAAGCAGCGCTTGGGGATCGGGGTCGCGTCGAGCACCGGCGTGCTGGTGTTCACCCGGGTGCTGGACTTGGTGGCCGTCGTCGCGTTGGCGGCCGCGACGGGATCCGTGGTGCTCAGCATGGGGGTGGGCAGCTTGAGCCGCGGCGCTCTGGTCGTGGTGGCGGTGGGTGGTGGCCTGGTGATGCTGGCTATGCCCATCATGGGCCGCTTCACTCACGTCGGTGCGCTGCGCGCGCTGCGGCGCTTCCCCAAGGCGTCGGGCTTCATCGACAAGCTATTCGCCGGATTGCACAACCTGCGTACCGTACGGCAACAGGTTGGGTCTCTGGTCCTGACGCTCTTGGTCTGGGCGCTCCAGTTCGTGCTCTCCTACAACGCCGCATCCGCGGTGTCCGATCTCAGTCTACCCCAGATCATGTTCGCTCACTCGGCGGCCTCGCTGGCCTTCGCGCTGCCGATCAACGGGGTGGCCGGAGTCGGACCGACCCAGGCTGCCTGGGCGCTGGCGCTGGAGCGCACCGGTGAGTCGTTCGAGTTGGGAGTGACCACGGCGCTGATCTGGCACGCGGTCCCGGTGCTCGGCGCGGTGCTGCTCGCTGCAGTGGTCGCCAGCCCGCCACGACGCGCGTCGGAGCCCGCGGCCTCGGAGTCCAGCGGCGAGCTAGGCGACCCGGCTAGCCCTCGAGACCTCTAGGCGTCGAACCCCGAGCGCGGCGGCTGGTCGTCGTCTGCCTCCGCCGGCGCTCCAGGGCAGGTTCCAGCGCGAGCTGGAGCGCGACGCCGAAGCTCGCGATGAGGCAGGGGAGGAGCGCTCGGGTCTGCCACCAGCAGATGCCCAGCCCAAGCAAGAACACGTAAGGACGCAGCAAGGTGAACGGGCCCAGGATCACCACCGTCGCGATGGCTCTGCTGTCGTCCTTCGGGATCAGATACACGGCGAGCGCGAGCAAGACCAACAGCGAGTAGGGCGCATAGGCGAACAGCAGGTTCCTGGCGGCAAGGAGGAACAGCCTCCAGGCAGCCGTCGTGTCGGCGACCGTGCTGAGCGCAAGCACCGCGATCGAGGCGCTGATCGCCAGAACCAGCTGTCCCAGGAGGAAGCTCTGACGCATCGCCCGCAGATAGTAGCCCCGCTTGTGAATCGCCAGGCGACGGCCCGCGGCGACGCGAAAGCCGACCAGCCCACTGTCGAGGGTGGCCATCGCGTAGAGCAAGGCCGCGGGCCAGGCGTCCACCAGGTTCATGCGAACTCCTCGAACAAGCGCGCGCGCTCACCCATGCGGTCCATCCAGGCGTCCTTGTATTCCGTGCGGATCCCGACGACCGGGCGAACGATGCGCGTGATCGGCAACCAGCGAGAGGGCACGGCGTAGAGCGCCGTTTCGAGTTGGTGCCCCGGAGCTGCGTGGCCCCGAGCCGCCCGTCGCGCGGCTCCGAGCAGCGTTTCGTCGCTGTGGGCCCGGAGCGCCGAGAGCACGCCGTCGTGGCGGGCGATCGCCGTGCGCATCCGTGCGACGTGGAACAGCCAGGCTCCAAGCGGAGCGAGCCAGGTTGGGGCGATGTCGAAGTGGATGAATGCGAGCGTCTCCCTTCCGCACTGCTGTTCGAAGAAGGCCTCGAGATCAGGACCTCGGAAGTGGTGCACCACGCCCATGGAGAGGTAGATGTGTGCAGGCTCGCGCAGGCGAAAGGCGTTGCCGATCACGAAGTCGCAGCGGAGTCCTTCCGCGCGTTTCGCCTCGTTCGCGGCTTCGATCAGTGCGCGGTTGTAATCGCAACCGGTGAGGCTGACGCCTTCATCGAACCCCGCACATGCCGCCAACCAGCGGACTACGAACCCGGTGCCGCAGCCGACGTCCACGACGCGCAGGGCGTCGACGCCGCTGGCTACCAGCGCCTCCACCAGCGGCCGCAGCAGGTTCAGCAGTCGCTCGCCATGGAGGAACTCCTCGTGCAGGCGCTGCAGCTCCGTGTGGACCTCGACGAACAGCGCGTCGATCTCCGGCTCCTCGTAGTACCCAGCGGAATCGGCGGGCAGCTTGCGAGCGATGCGCGCCGCCTGCCGGTTGCCTGTTTGCTCGAAGAAGTCGACGACCACGTCGCGCCGGACCCTGCCGCGCTCGAGGGTGTCCGGGTCGTAGCGGATGAGCAGGTCCGTGATCTCTGGGCCGAACCGTTCCTCCGCTTCTTCCGCTGCCATTGCCGCGAGCCTAGCAGGCTGCTGAAAAACTGGTGTCTTCCAGCATGTGCGGTCCGTTGGATGCCGGTGTCAGTGACTGGTTCAGTAGGGGGTTCGGTCCTTGAGCCGCTGATGGAGGCGGTTGCACTCGCCCTCGCTCATGCCCTTCTGGCACAGCGCGATCGCCTTCTTCCCATTCTGGATGTAGACGATGTTGCCCTCGGAGCAGCGCGCGATCACCTGATTCGGCTTCTCGTCGACGCTGCACCCGTGGCTGCGCGCGGCGTTGGCGAACTCGCCGATGATCGAGGACTCGTTCGCCAGGCTCATCGTGATCGCCACGATGCCTTCACCACCTTGGGTGGGGGTGCTCCCGCCACCGTCCCCGCCGCCAGCGAGGTTCGCGCTGACTGTCAGCTTGAGCGCCAAGCCGGTCGAGGAGACGCTGCCACCTTCGTCGTTGCTCGACTTGATGTAGTGCGGGCCGATGCTGGCCATCAGCGTGTCCGAGTCGTTCTCGAACCACGCGTAGGTCGCGCCGATGAACAGGCTGAAGTTCTTGCCATCGTCGAAGCTTTGCTCGCTGCCGCCGCTCGGGGTGTAGGTCAGGCTCGAGCTGCCGAACAGCGCTTCGGCGGTGGCGCGCACCTTGGTGTCCTCGCTGAGCTCCAGCACGCTGACGTCGGCTCGGGCTCCGGGTGCGGCGCGGTTGATGTGCCCCTCACCCCCGTCGCTGTCTTCGATCAAGACGCGACCGAACTCACCACCCGCGGCGATGCGCACCGTCTGAGCGAACTCGATGTATGTCCCGACCGAGATCCCGAAGCCGAACTTGCTCTGCAGCTCGGGTCCGCCGCCGGCAGCCCCCTCGGGGGCGTCGTAGCTCGTGATCGGGTAGTAGCCGCCGTTCAGCTCCAGGAACATGCAACCTCCGAGGGAAGGAGCCAGCGCGCCGAGCAGCAGCAGGTTCGCCAGACTCAGAGCACGTGGTCTGCCTGGAATTGCTGCGCGGATTTGCTTCTCGGGCCGGGACCAGCGTGAGTCTGATTGGCGGGCTTGGCGTTGGGTGACGAGACGGTTCTTCACGAAGACCTCCAGATGTTGCTCTGAGGATCGGCGCGATGGCGGACGTTCACTATCCCCCGACTTGGGTAGATTGACGGGCAATGCGACTGGACAGCAGCAATGCGACTGGACAGCAGCAATGCGACTGGACAGCAGCAATGCGACTGGACAGGGACCGCGGCACGCCGAGCTACTCAGGAGTCGTGAGCACCCTTGCTCAGTCTCCGAGTTCCCCTTCGACCTTGCGCGGTACGGCTGCTCCTCACCCCCAGACCCGCTTTCGATCCTCTACCCGCGCAGAAACACGGGTCAGGTTGCATCCCATCGATGACTCCTCGACACTGCGTCTCCAGAGCAGGAGGGAGTGCGAGATGAGCAACGTGGAAATCGTGCAAGGGGTCTACGATGCGTTCGCGGCCGGCGATGTACCGAAGGTGCTCGCGGGCTTGCACCCGGAGATCCGCTGGGTGGAGAGCGCTGGCTACAAGTTTGGTGGGGTCTACGACGGGCCCCAGGCGGTGCTCGAGGGGGTGCTGGGGCCCACCGCGGGTTCCTTCGAGTCCTTCGCGGTGGAGATCACGCGCCTGATCGACGCCGGGGACACGGTGGTGATGCAGGGCCACTACGCGGCCAAGGGCAAGAACGGCAAGTCGGTGCGCGCAGCCGTGGTGCACGTGATGGGCCTGGTCGACGGCAAGATCAAGACGTTCGAGCAGTACGTGGACAGCGCGACCATCAATCCGCTGCTCGAGGGCTAGCTCACGGCAGCACCACGGGAGGAGGCAGCACGATGTGTCTGTTCACCAAGGCGGTGAGCCACGTCTCGTCGACGCACATCTTCGCGCGGCGTGAGGGGGCGCGGCAGTTGCTCGTCTACTCCATGGAGTTCGCCGCAACTGAAGAGCTGGCCATGGTGCTGCCGCTTCCGGTGCCGCCCGGAAGCGATGAGGACGCGGTAGACTTCATCGACCTCGGTGGCTACGCGGAGTTCTTCGCTGATCTGCGTGAGGCCTTTCCGTTGCTCTACTCCGCGGCGCAGAGCTCGGGTCCTGCGCCGCGGGGAGGTGGCGATCTCGCCGTGCCGTTGAAGGTGATCGGGGTCGGGCGCTTCGAAGCCTCCTTCGTTCCCAGCATGGGCGACTTCTCGCGGCTGGATCCGCGCTTCCAGCTGCCCGGCGACGTCACGCAGAAGCTGGCGCGCTACGCCGACTGGGGGTTCGCGGTGTTCAAGCTCAAGCCGAAGCCGAAGAAGCTCGGCCTGTTCGAGCCCGCCCCCGAGCGCATCCACCCGATGGCGTTCAGCTTTCCTCATCGCCATCCGGATCAGGTGTTCTTCCCCACGCTCCATGTCCACGACGGTCAGCTGACGGAGCGCGCGAACTTCGATCACCTGCTGATCGTGCAGCCGCCCGCAGCGCTGGCGTCGCAGCTCGACTGGTTCGCTTCGGACAGGATCCTGGGTGAGGTGATCGACGAAGGGCGGGCGCCCGGCGTGGTGGACGGCGCGGCGAAGGCGCAGCAACTCAGCCTGTTCGGCCCCCAGCAGAACCGCGACGTCGTCCTCGCGTTGCCGCGGGGCACCACTCCGGAGAGCCTGCGCCTGGAGCACGAGCTGTTCACCTTGCAGGCGCGGGTCGGCGCGCTCTTGAACCCGGCGCACGTAGCCTATCATCCGCGCTGGGAGCAGAGCGCCGAGCGCATGGCCGAGCTGTTGCCACGCCTGGCAGCGGCGTTCGAGGCCTTCCTGTCGCCGCGCAGTGAAGCGCTCGCGCTATGCGGCCGTGTCGCCGAGCTGCCGCGCTACTTCATGAACGGCAGGCTGCTGTTCAGCGGCACCAGCTACCTGGACGGTAGCCCGGGTGCTTCGGGGGACGCTGGGGTCGTGCGCTTCCAGCCGTTCAGCGATGGTATCGAGCCTCAGCACCTGTATCTCGGGTTCACGCGCGTTCCAGAGCAGGACGCGCTCAATCGCTTGGTGCAGGAGCTGAATCAGGTCGTCACCAGCGTCGTGAGCTAGCTACTCGAATGGTGTGAACACAGGCTGAGCAGCCCGTCGATGTCGCCAGGTATTGCGAGGCGCGGTGCGTGCATGGCCTCGAACCTACGCGGAGCGCCTCGAGCGGTCACTCGGGATCGGACACGATGGCGCACGAGTCCAGGCCTGGGAGGCCGTCCAGGCTCTGGAGGTTCTTCTCTTCCAGGTAGGCGCGAATGCCATCGGGTCCCTTGCGGTCTGCCCACTTGCTGAGCTGGTCGCGGTCGGAGACGAAGTCCATCAGCGGCACGCTGTAGCCGCAGCTGTCGGCGATGCGTAGCGCCTCGATGACGAGGATCGAGCGCTGGTTCGGGTAGCTCGGGAAGTGACCAGCTAGCTCCTCGAACTCGATTTCGTGGGGAAACACGGGGCGACCTCGACCGTGGACGCGCAGGATACGCGGCTTGCCTTCGAAGGCGAGCCACATCAAGCACACGCGGCCGTTCTCCCTCAGGTGCGCGATGGTCTCGACGCCGCTGCCGACCAGATCCAGGTAGGCGAGGCGCGTCGGACTCAAGATGCGCAGGCTGTCGTGTCCCTTGGGAGACACGTTCACGTGGCCGTCCGCAGCGAGGGGAGCGGTCGCGACGAAGAAGACATGTTGCGCGCGGATGAACTCGCAGAGCCCCTCGTCCAGCGCCTCGAAGATCTTGCCCATGACCCAGCCTACGCAGCATCCACGGCCGCCGCATGCTGCAAGGCCGCTAGAAATCACTGCAGAATCGCGGGATCGGGCGGGGGTGAGGCGAGTCGTGAGGCGCCTGGCGGCAGTGGACTGGCAACGCTCCCCGCCGGCTGATATACCCTGCGCCCGCTGAAAAGCGCTCGGCCGTGCCGGGAGCCCCCGTAGCTCAGAGGATAGAGCAGCGGTTTCCTAAACCGTTGGTCAGAGGTTCGACTCCTCTCGGGGGCGCAGCTGTTTTTGCCTGGTTTCGTGCGTAGTACTGCTCAGCCCTGCGGAGCGAGCTAGCCCGCGTAGTCCAGCACCAGGACGAAGCGCCCGTCGGTCGTGCGGTAGAGCTTGCGGGTCATGAAGTTTCCTTCGCCGTCTTCGAACTTCTCCTCGAGCAGCGGCTGCGGTTGCCCGACCTCGGGCATCACCTCGCGCAACTCGGGGCTGAACGCAGCTGGTGGCTTGCCGGTGTCGCCGCCCTTCCACTTCGGATCCATCGGCTTGAGCTTCGGCGAAGGCGCCGTGAAGCTCAGGACGTTGACGCCCGACATGAACGCCGCGAGCACGCAGCCGGCTTCACCTCGCGCGGCTCCGGCGACGTGACCCTCCACCAGCTCCTTCAAGTCCTGCTTGTCGAGCTCGCTCCAGAAGCGAGCCATGCTGGGATTCGAGGGGTGGCACCTGGGACTCGTCGGGCTCGCGCGGTCCGGCGGGTTACTGCTGGGGGCTACGCCGGCAGCTGCGGCGCTGCTGGTCGGTACGGACGCCGCGGCCTCAGCTGGCGCGGAACCCAGGGGCTGCACCTCGGGGGCTGACTCCCGCGAGCAAGCCAGCGAGGTGAGCACCAGGATGCTCGCGGCGACTGCGCAGCGGCTTGCGACGAGCACGGTTCCTCAGGGTAACGTCACGGTCAGGGTATATGGGACCTGGTCGCCCGCCAGCACGATGTAGTACTCGGTGCCCGCCTTCACCGAGACGTTCGCGGTGTCGCCTTCCCCGCAGCTGAGGTCGGACGTGGAGAGCTCGCAGTTGGCTTCGCGGACGGCGATCACGCGGCGTGCGCTGCTGATCCCGGTGAACTCGATGGTCATCGCGCCGGGCGATCCCGGCGTCACGCGGTAGACCGCCGAGCGCATGCCCTCACTGAACTCGCAGTCGGGCTGGACCAGCTCGGCGTTGTTGGCGAGGTTCCCTTCCACGCTGACGCTCGGCGGATCGCCGCTCAGCAACAGCTCTTGCCCGGGGCAGTCATTGGGATCCCCGTCGCCGAGTCCGCCGCCACCCCCAGCGCCAGCCGCCGCGCCGCTCCCGCCGGAGCCGCCGCTTCCGGGGTCGCGACACTGCTCGCAGCTGCCGTAGCTGCCGCTACTCTGGCACGTCTGGACCCCCACCTGGGCGCCCGGGCACGCGCACTGCTTGGTCTCGCCCGCGGTACAGGTGCTGGCGGTGTTGGTCGAGGACGACGAGCAACCGACTGCCAGCGCGAGGATCACTCCGCCAAGGAAGGAACGAGGCATTCGTCGCCGAACTTATGGGACTCCTCTGCAACTGGCAAGCTCAGGGCAGGCGCCGGAGCCAAGCCTCGAAATCCGGGTCGTTTGCTCGGTGCAAGAGCTCCGGAAGCGGCACCTTCCGCATGAAGTGCCGCAAGACGGCTGCGTAGGTCGCGTAGCTTCCCTTACGTTGCTGCGGGGGCCGCGACTCGACGCTCTCCAGGGCGGCCAACGCGGCCCGGTTGGAGTCGAAGCGCTCGTCGAGTCCCAAACGTTGCCCGGAGCCCACGACCGCGAAGCCCTCGTAGAACCACACCGGGCCCATCTCCTCCGCGTTTCCGCGAAGAAGCGCAACGTGGAGAGCGTGCACCAGCTCGTGAGCGAGCAGCTGTTCCCATGCCTGTTCGTCTCCAGGGTACTCGGGGTGCAAGCGTCGGTACTCGATCGGGGACACCGCGAGCAAGTGGCCGCCTTCGATGGTCGCGGCCAGTCCGGTGACCGGAAGCTGGGTGCTGGCTGGCAATCCTTCCAGCTCGAGGACGCGGCGCCACAGCGCGGCCTGCGTCTCGAACACCTCGAAGTCGACGACCAGATCCTCCGCCTTGACTGACCAGTCGTACCTCGCGGCGAAGCGGTTCACGCGAGCGAACGCCAGATTCAGATCCGCTTCGTAGTCATCGCGCTGGGCTTCGAGCTTGGGGGGGAGAGAGAGCGGCGTGCCGAAGACGGGGACGCAGCCGTGGAGTGACGAGAGCAGCAACAACGGCAGGCCACGTCGGATGCAGTGTCTAAGCAAGGCGCCTCACCCCCGGATCCGAACACGGATCGCGGGTCGTTTGCGGAGCATTTTTCGCCGATTGTCCCGCGCGTGCGCTCGCACGGCACGTGCGCACACCGCACGCTCGGAGCTCCAGAAAAACCTAGAAATCCAGGCGAATCGCGCGTGTTCACGGCGGCACATGGCTTGCTCTGGCGGAGGCAACTCGCCCCGCCTGGTTTGGGGGTGAGGGAACCCCTACCTCTGACTGGAGCCTACTTGGATGAAGCGACCTAGCCGCAAGCCTCTGCCGACCCTCGCCCTCGCTGGACTCGCTGCAACAGCAGCGCTGACGATCTCTGGAGTCGCTTCCGCGGGAAACCTGACTCCGGTGCACTGGGTCAAGGACCCCCTCGTCCAGCCTCAGTACGTCCAGAATGGACTGCTGAAGGCCAACGCGCCCTTTCTCGGTATCCGCTCGCCGAAGGCCGGGGGCGGCTACACGCTGAACGCCATCTGCAAGGGCACCGACCGGCAGATCTATGCCGCCATCCCCAAGTACGAGAACAGCAAGTGGCGCGTGACCTGTCCCGCGAACGGCGAGGTCATCAACAACCCCACGTATTACACCACGGAATC
>JAGQIY010000802.1 GCA_020430865.1 Myxococcales bacterium | reverse complement strand
GTCTCTACGGCTAACCGCGATATAGTGCCGTGGGGAAATGACCATGTCGCCTGCATGTCTCGGTTCCCGGGCGGAAAGAAGTTTCGATCTGAGACGACTTGTCCCTGGTCAGCGCGTACGGTGGGAACCATACTCCGCTGGGCGCCGCAGCTGCGTGCGTCCCCCTCAAGACAATAGCTTCGGCGGTGCTGTGTGACTGAAGTCCATGATCCCGTGACGGAGCCGATCGAGATCGCCGAGCACACCTACTGGGTGGGACGGCGCGATCCCGGCGGCATCTTCTTCGCGAACCCGTACCTTCGCGTCTTCCCGTCCACTGACGGGAAGCGTGCGGTGAACCTGCTGATCGATCCTGGGTCGAGCAGCGAGTTCGCGGCCGTGCAACAGAAGTGCACGCGTATCCTCGGCAATGTGGGTCGAGTGCAGCTGGTATTCCTGAACCATCAGGATCCCGACGTCGGCTCGGCGGTGGGCACGCTGCTGGCGCGCTTCGCTCCCAAGGCGCGCGTGCTGTGCTCCGAGGAAACGTGGCGCCTGGTACGCTTCTTCAACATCCCAAAGGAGAACTACCTCTGCACGGATCCCTACGTGGAGCGCGGGTTACGGCTGAGCACGGGGCACTCGCTGCGGCCGGTGCCGTCACCGTTCTGTCACTTCGCCGGAGCCACCATGCTGTACGACCCGCAGACCCGTGTGCTGTTCTCCGGCGACCTGTTCGGCGGGGTCACTGCGGCCGAGGCCCAGGGCCTGTGGGCTGACGAGAGCGACTGGGTGGGCGTCCGCGCGTTTCATCAGCTGTACATGCCCGCCAACGCGGCGATCGCCCGGGCGATCCGGGCGGTGCGAGAGCTGGACCCGCAGCCGGAGATCATCGCGCCACAGCACGGTCGACTGCTGAGGGGACCGTGGATTCGGGAGTTCCTGACGCGCCTCGAGCGCCTTCCTGTCGGCATCGATCTACTGGCGGAACACGACGAGTCCGACGAGGAGCTGCGAGCGTGGAACGCCGTGCTGAAGCGACTACTGGACACCGCCCGCGTCCACCTCGGCGCTACCGCAGACGCGCGACTGGTGGACGACGAAGAACTCCAGCATGCTCTCGACGTTCGGACCGATGGCATTCACGTGTCTCGCATGGGCAAGTGGGCAGTCGAGCGCGCGGTACATATCCTCACGGAAGGCGAAGAGGCGAGCGTCGCCAACGCGCTACGCTTCGAGGCGACGTTCGCTGCAGCGGACCTGGACTTGCCGACGCCCGCGATGGACTTCGCCGACGAGGGCGGGGCGAGCGCCGCCATCGCGGCGGTGGCCGAGTGAGCATCCGTTTCCTCTCCTCCGACATCCCTGCGGAATAAACCCCCTGGCCTGCTGGCTGACTCCACACAGAAAGGAGGCCAGCCATGCAGTCCAGTCATCACCATCGGGGTCTTCCCGCGCGCATCCGCCACATGGGCGGTGCTCTCGATCTCGGCGTGTGGCGGAGTACTCAAAGGCTCGCAGGCAACTCCCGCTGGCTGTTCGGAGTGTTCTCCGACGGCATCCAGCTCGAGCTCCTGCG
>JAGQIY010000801.1 GCA_020430865.1 Myxococcales bacterium | reverse complement strand
GTGGTTCTGCTGTTCGGGCCGAGTGGCTCGGGAAAGAGCACCTTGCTCGGGCTGATCGGGGGCCTCGACCGCCAGTACTCCGGCCACCTGAGTCTGTTCGGCAAGGACGTCGGCAAGCTCTCCGACAAGGAGCTCTCGAGGCTCCGTGGCGAGCGTATTGGCTTCGTCTTTCAGGCCTTTCATTTGCTCGATCACCTGAGCGTGCTCGACAACGTCCAGGCGCCCGGGCTGTTCGCGAATCCACCGCTTGCGGATGCCGAGGCCCGCGCTCGCGAGGCGCTGTCGCGAGTGGGGCTCTCCGACAAGAGCCAGGCGCGCCCCAGCGAGCTATCGGGCGGCCAGCGTCAGCGGGTCGCCATTGCCCGCGCCCTGCTGCGACAGCCCGAGCTCCTGCTGTGTGACGAGCCCACCGGCAACCTGGATCGCAAGACCGGAGAGAGCATCATCGATCTGTTCTCCGAGCTCCACTCCGAGCTCGGCACCACCTTCGTCATCGTCACCCACGAGCACCGCCTCGATCGCATCGCCAGCCGCACCCTGTACCTGGAGGACGGGCGGCTGGTGAGGAGCGAGGAGCACGGTCATGGAGCAGATCAGCCATGACCTGGAGCGCGCTCTTCACGCTGCTCCGGCGTGATCTGACACGCACGCGCGGTCCCCTGGTGACCGCCGGGTTCGGCATCGCCGTGGGCGTCGCGGCGCTGGTCTTCTTCCTGGCGCTCGGCCTCGGCGCCAAGCGCGTGCTGCTGGGCGACATCTTCCCCATCGACCAGATCGAGCTCGAGCCTCAGAAGACCAGCACCGGTGTGCTGAGCCTGCTTGCGGGCAGCTACGAGCCTCCGGGGGTCGACCAGCCAGCGCTGGACAGCCTGAGAGAGGTGCAGGGCGTGCGCGCGGTGTACCCCAAGCTGCGCTTCCGTTTCCCTTCCTCCGCACGGGGCGGGCAGGAGATCTTCGGCAAGGAGATCGGCACTCACGAGATGATCGGGGACGGCATCGACGCTGCCCTGGTCACCGATCTGGAGCCCGGGAGCGCCTTCGAGGATCCGCTGAAGTCGCCTGGCAAGACCTGCCAGCGCGACAGTGACTGCGAGGGCGATCACTACTGCGAGCTGCCCAGCGAAGCGACTGCGGGCCAGTGCTCTGCGCCGGTCCCGGCGATCGTGAGCCGGTACCTGGTGGAGGTCTTCGATCACGCAGTGGCGCCTTCCCACGGCTTGCCGCCGGTTGCCGGCACGCTGCTACGCCAGGCCAAGGGCGTGGAGTTTCGCATGACGCTCGGTAGCTCGCTGCTCGGCGTGGCTCCGCGGGGAAAGGTCCGCAACGTCAAGATCAAGGTGGTCGGCATCAGCGAGCGCGCGGTGGACATCGGCGTCACCCTGCCCCTCGAGGTGGTGCGGCGCTGGAACGCCGAGTACGCCGGCGAAGCCGCGGCGAAGCGCTACTCGAGCGCCGTGGTGATGATGGATGACCCGAGCGCCACGAGTCGCGTCATCGAGCGCGGCGCAAACCTCGATTTGGTCCCCACGGATACGCGTGCCCGCGACGTCAGCGTGCTGATCAGCGGCGTGCTCGCCTTGATGGTGCTGGTGGCCAGCGTGATCTTGCTCGTCGGCGCGCTGAACATCTCCCACACCTTCCGCGGCATGGTTGCTGAGCGCGCTGGCGAGATCGCGCTGTATCGCGCTCTGGGCGCCAGCGCCTCGGACATGCGGCGCTGGCTATTCGGGCTCTCCATCGTCGTGGGCACACTGGGCGGCCTCGCGGGCTGTGGCGTCGCCCTCGTCGGCGGCGCCATCGCCGACTGGCGGGCAGCGAAGGACCTGCCAGATTTCCCCTTCAAGCCGGACAGCTTCTTCGACTACCCACCCTGGTTGTTCGCCCTGGGGATCGGCTTCGCGGTGCTGTTCGCGTTGCTTGGAGCGCTGGGTCCTGCGCTGCGCGCTGCAAAGACGGATCCCGCGAGCGCCCTGGGGCGGCCCGTCTGAGTCCGGGTGAGGAATCGAGCATGACCGCGGCACCCGACTCCCTGGTTCGTCGATGCGGTCGCCTGATCCTCGGCGGGTTTGGGGGGGAGGAACTCCCCAGCGACTACGCCAGAGCCCTGAGCCAGGGGCGACGCGGCGGTGCCATCCTGTTTCGCCGCAACCTGAGCAGCCCAGCCCAGGCCTCGAAGCTCACGCATCAAATCCACACGGCAATTCAAGGATCCGGCGGCGCACCGGCGCTGGTCGCCATCGACCAGGAGGGTGGCCGCGTGCGCCGCCTCGAAGCGCCGCTGCTCGAGCTACCGCCGATGAAGACGCTGGGCGCCCGCTGGCAGGCGGCGGCGCTTCAGGAGCTCGGCGCCGCGGTCGCCGTCGAGCTCCTCGCGTGCGGCTTCAACCTGAACTTCGCGCCAGTGCTCGACGTGGACAGCAACCCCTCGAACCCGGTGATCGGCGACCGCGCGTTCTCCGCCGACCCCCACGCCGTCGCCGAGCTCGGACTCGCCTTCGCCCGCGGGCTCTCGGCGGGCGGTGTCAGCCCCTGCGGGAAGCACTTCCCAGGGCACGGCGACACGGAGAGCGACAGCCACCTCACCCTGCCCCGCCTGCCCCACACCCTCGAGCGGCTACGCGGTGTCGAGCTCGTGCCCTTCCGCGCGGCAGCATCAATGGACCTCCCGAGTCTGATGACCGCTCACATCGTCTTCGATGAACTGGAGCCAGAGCTACCGGCGACGTTGAGCCCCAAGGTCGTGGCTGGACTGCTGAGGACCAAGCTGGGCTATCGAGGCGTGGTATTCAGCGACTGCCTGGAGATGCAGGCAATCAGCGATCACTGGCCGGCTGCGGAAGCCAGCGTCTTGGCCGTCGTGGCCGGCTGCGACAGCGTGCTGATCTGTCATCGCCTCGACCGCCAGGAGGCAGCGCTCGAGGCGCTCGTCAAGGAAGCCGAGAGGAGCGCCGCCTTCAAGGCGCGAGTCGGTGAAGCGGCTGAACGGCTGGAACGGCTGGCTCGAGCGTTTCCCCCTCGCCCCCAGACCTCGGAGCAACTGCAGCTGCTCTTCCAGCGTCATCAGGGACTGCAAGCGCGGCTTCACGGACTACTCGAGGTAGCACCCGGTCACGACCCAACCGAGGCGTGACCCCTGCGAGGCGCCGGCGAGCGTTGCCGCGAGGTAATGTGCGGCGACGATCGGTCATGAAGTTCCAAAGAGAGTAGGCCAGACGCAGGAAACCCCGCGAAGCTTGCGCCACGCGGGGTTTCTTTGCTTGGTGCTCGCTGAGATCAGCCCGCGCCAGCTTCGCCGCTCGCCGAAGCGGAGGCGGAGACCGACACGTTGATGCTGACCGAGGCGTCCACCTGGGCCTTGAGGGCACCAGCCACGCACGCACCGACCTTGAGCGCTGCCTCGCCGCCGCCCTTGACGACCGCTTGCAGACCCTCGACCGACGCCTTCACGCTGGCCACGGCGCCTTCGAGCTTGCCCTTCATGCCCAAGGTGACCTTGAGCAGCGCGGGCAGGTTCTTCTGGATGGCCGTCTTGAGCTTGGTGGCCGCCTCGGCGTCCGCCGCACCCTCGATCATCACCGTCACCTGCGCGGGGACGCAGTCGACCTTCGCGCTCACCTTGGCGTCGCAGTTGGCCTTGCACTCGGCGCTCATCTCCGGGGGCTTGATCTCGCCGGAGCACTTGGGGGCCTCCATCTTCACGTCGCAGGAGCCGCTGCAGGTGCCCTTGCACTCGCCGCCGGCCTTGGCCGTGCAGCTCGCGTCACAGGAACCCTTGCACTCGCCGCCGCACTTGCCCTCGGCC
>JAGQIY010000800.1 GCA_020430865.1 Myxococcales bacterium | reverse complement strand
CCCATCCCCGCTTCCCGGGACTCTGGGAGACCGAGGTCACCCGCCAGCGAGGCGACGGGCGGGTGACGACGCGCGACTGGATCAGCGTCGAGGAACCGCTGAGCGTCTCGGTGGACGAGGACGTGCTTGCGACGACCATGCGCACCCCCGGAAGCGACCGGGAGCTCGCCCTGGGCCTGCTGTTTGCCGAATCCGTGATTAATTGCCGGGGGGATATTGGTAGCGTGAGCCACTGCGGCAGGCCCGGCGACGAAGGCTATGGCAACGTGATCGAGGTACGCAGCGCACCGGGCGTGAGCCTGAACATCGCCGATGGCTCGCCGGCGCGCCGCGGCACGTTGAGCACCTCGGCTTGCGGAGTGTGTGGTCGCCGCACCATCGACGACCTGCTGGAGCGCTGTGGAGTAGTGAAGCCGCTGAGCATGGCGAGCAGAGCGATCGTCTCGGCCATCGCAGCCCTTACCGCGGGGCAACAGATGCACCGGCTCTCCGGTGGTCTGCATGCCGCTGGGCTCGCAGAGCCCGGCGGCAGCGTGTGCGTCGCCTTCGAGGACGTTGGGCGACACAACGCCGTGGACAAGCTCGTCGGGCACCTGCTCCTGAAGAGCGAAGACGACGAGCGCGCGCCCGCCCGGGGCAAGCTGCTGGTGGTCAGCGGGCGCACCAGCTTCGAGATCGTGCAGAAAGCGGCGCGCGCTGGCTTCGGGGCGGTGGCGGGGGTGTCCGCGCCCTCGAGCCTCGCGATTCAGACCGCGGAGCGCGCAGGGATCTTGCTCTGCGGCTTCGTGCGTGAGGGTCGGCTCAACGCCTACACCTTCCCTGAGCGGCTCCTCGACGAGTGAGCCCGCGAGACCTTGCTCCGCGTCTCTCCCCCGAGAAACCAGCAGGCGACGCTGGCTACGGCCCGACAAAACCTGGTGCGCGCAGATCCTTTCGCGGCGCTTCGCGTAGCACCTGCTCATGAAGCTGTCGTGGAAGGTCAAGGCCGGGGTACTGATTGGAGCCGGGATCGCGCTGGGCGTCGCGATGAGCAGCATGGGAGAAGCCGCAAAGCCCGGCGGTGGGGAGGGTTTCGTGGCCGGCGCCGAAGTCCGGCGCGACGTGGTGCTTCAGCTCGAAGACGGCAACGGCCGCGCGCTCTCCAGCTTCTTCAACGAGGGTCAGCGCTTCGTTCTGGGCGAAGCCGGGCAGCGCTACGCGATCCGCGTGTTCAATCACGGTGACGAGCGGGTCGAGGCGGTAGTGACGGTTGACGGGCGCGACGTGGTCAGCGGTGAGCTCGGCGACTTCCAGCGCCGCGGTTACATCGTCCCGGCGCACGGCTCGGTAGTGATCGATGGCTTCCGCCGCAGCCTGGACACCGTGGCGGCCTTCCGATTTTCCACACCAGAACGCTCGTACAGTGCGCTCAAGGGCTCGGGCAACCACGTGGGCGTGATCGGGCTGGCGGTGTTCTCCGAGGCGCCAAGCCGTCCTCAGGCGATCGCCGAGCTTCCCCAGGAAGGCTTCGATCAGAAGGCGAAGGAAGAGGCCGAGCCGTCGGCGGACAGCGCTGCCGCTCCACGTCCTGCTCCGGCGCCTGGCGATGGCTGGCGCGGGCGGCGCGCGACAGGCGGCGCCAAGAAGTCCCCAGAACGCCCGGGCCTCGGCACTGGCTGGGGCGAGAACCGCCACTCCCAGGTCTCTCGGGAGGACTTCCAGCGGGCGAACCCCGAGCGCCCCGACTTCGTCAGCAGCGTGCGCTACGACAATCGCGCCGGCCTCGAGGCGCGCGGCATCCGCGTATTCGGTGACGAGGGTTTCGCCAAGCCGCCGGGGCCACAGGCATTT
>JAGQIY010000081.1 GCA_020430865.1 Myxococcales bacterium | reverse complement strand
TCGCGTGGCCCGAAGTCGTCGGCGCCTACTCCATCCCTCGAGAAACGAGCGGTAATAACGAATCAAGCGTTGGGGGCCTACAGCTGGGCCCACCGACGAAATCGACCGAGTGCTGAAATAAGGCACCCCAACCCCAAGAAGAGCAATAGAACTTCTCAACCCCGACCAACTGGACACCTGCCATGTTTGACCGCATTCGAGCCTCCTGGCGGTTCTTCCGCGACCCCGCTGCCTCGCTGTCCGTCAAGCTGTTGTTCCTGACCGCGCTGGTCTACGTCGTGTGGCCCGTCGACGTGGTTCCCGACTTCATCCCGGTCGTTGGCTGGCTCGACGACCTCGGACTCCTCGGCATCGCCACCGCCTTCCTGCTTTCTTCCATCAGCCCCTATCGCAGAGGCGGTGAGCGAGAGCATCGAGCATCGACGACCAGCACGCGCCTGACCACTCGCCGCGTGCCGAACGGTGAGCGCACTGGCGAGCGCAAGAGCGAGCGACCCATCGTCACCGAGGTGTGGAACCGCGGCTACCCCAGGGACGGCACCTGGGGCCACTTCCGCGGACCTTCTTACCATGTGGAAACAGAAGGCAGCGAGCGCTGAGCCGAGCCAACTGAAAGAGAGACGGGAATCCAGGCTGGGTTCCCGTCTTTGCTTTGTGCTGCGGACGATCGCCCCGGTCGCTACCTGTAGCTCCCGTCCTGGTAGGTCACGCGCGACTCTTCGTGGCGGGGTTCACACTCTTCCGCGGGGTCATGCTCTGGCTGGCGGTCGCAGGTCACGTCCGTCGTGAGCAGGATGCTCTGGGGGGGTTCCCCGGTGAACTGCAGGGTCCGCTCGAAGGTGCGCAAGGGCGGGGTCGGCGAGCTGTACCAGGCGTCGAACGTCTCCGTGCGAAAGAGCTGCTTGAAGTCTTGATTCACGAACCCCCAGAGCTCGACCTCATGATGCGCGCCTCGACCCATCGAGTAGCCGTCGCACGTCCCGCTGCGAGTCGTCACCACCAGGGTCTCCCAGCTAGCGCTCACGATGTGTCGCGGTTCGATCGTCATCGGTGGGTCACCATCCGAGAGGCACGAGAAGCCATCGATGTCTCGCGACAGCTCGCGACTGACCAGGCAGAGTTCATCCCCCCGCTGCTCCAGTAGGGCGATGCGAGCCGCGCTACGGAACGCGCCATAGTCGAAGCGCAGACTCAGCAGCTTCTCGCGCCCCCCTGGCTTCAGCCGGAGGTCCTGGATGCGCGCCTCCTCCAAGCTCCAGAGCGTTTCCTCGGGGATTCCTTCCACGACCTCCAGCGGCGCGAAGCCCGAGCGCTCGAGCAATCGATTGTACGCCGCCTGGGGCGCTTCGCCCGTCACCTGCTGAAGCTCCTCGAGCAGGCTGTCAGCCCCGAAGGGCGACGTGCACGCTGGTTCCGCAGAGGGCACAGGTGCGGGCGGTGCGGGTGCGATGTTCGCGGTGACCGCCGTCGAGGCAGGCGGTCTGCTCGCAGGATTGCACGCCCACCCAGCCGCTAGCACGAACGTCGCCCAGATCCCCGTTCTCACGGGGTGAGGGTAGTCACGGCGCGGAGGGGGCGCTGGGCTTTTCGAGGATCAGGGGCAGCCGGCGGGCGCGATACGTACGTCGTCCACCGTCCAGCCAGGCGTACCTGGATGGCAGAGGTCCGAGGCGTAACTCGCAGAGTGGAAGCGAACCTGGAAGGCCGAGTGCGCGTACGCGGAGATGTCGACCTCCTGCTGTACCCAGCCGCCGCTCGTCCCCGAGTAGCCGCGAGTGCCGTCCAGCGCGCACGGCGAACACGTGGCTCCGCCATCGCTGTCCACGTAGTAGCACTCGATCTTGCCGCCGCTGCTCGGGGTCAGCTTGACCCAGGAGCCCCCGGCGTTCTTCACCTCCACGACACCTCCGGCGTAGGCATCGGTGTCCACGACGCAAGCGATGTTGCACCCGAAGAAGGTGCCGTTGCATTGCCTGAAGTCGTACCAGTGCCAGTAACGAAGCCGCAGGTTGCTACCTGCCCCGCTCAGGTCGATCACCGGGGACTCGAGTGAACCATCGGTGCAGTTGCCCTGGTTGCCAGTGGGGCTCGTGGACCAGGCCTTGCCTGTACCGCTGGTGTGATCGCTGCCTGGGCCGGCGCTGGGATTGCCGCAAGCCCAGTCCGCGTTGCCGGTGTTGGTCCAGCCGTCGTTGCAGCCATCGAAGTCGTACTTGACGATCTCACAGGACGAGCCGCCGCTTCCGCCGTTTCCGGTCCCTCCGGAGCCTCCGTTGCCGGTGCCGCCTGCGCCCCCGTTCCCAGAGCCGCCGCTGCCCGCGTTCCCCGTGCCAGCGTTGCCCATGCCTCCGCTACCGGCGTTGCCAGTGCCGCCCGTGCCACCAGTAGCGCTGCCACCCGTGGCCCCCGTGCTGCTGCCTCCGGTTGCTCCCGTGCCGTCGCCGCCGACCGTGTCACCCCCCATGGCGCCTACGCCGCTCCCGGCCGCGCCCGCGTTGGTCGAGCCGCCGGTGGGTGAAGCATCGACTCCCGTGCCCCCGGTGCCCCCGTTCTTCGATGGCTTCAGTGGTGGGAGCGCGCCGCCCTCGGCGCACGCAGCGATAATCCCCGCGGAAAATAAGACGGCGCCGAGTGGGCGCAAGTACGGCAGCAAGCGAGCCATAACGCTCTACGTTATCGCCGAGTCGGCCCCAGAGCCAACGGAAACCGAACAACCGTTTGGTGTCGCAGAAACACCCACACGCGTCGAAGCGCGCCCAAGTTTCTGCTGAGTTTCTGAACCGCCGTCAGTCGAACGGAGGTCCGATGAAGTCCCCGCCTGGCTGCAACACCTTGCTGGGTTCGTGGTCTCGCGCAGACACCGCTGAAGCGGAGGTGAGGATGTCGGGGTTGAGCGCCACCTGCTTCTCGAGACCACTCACCGATCCGTGACACCCGCCACACAGGCCGTTGAAGAACTGGCGTTGGAAGCTCTGCTTCACCCATTCCCCTGGATAGAACTGCATCTCCTCGCGCTGGAAATGCATGCGAGGCTCGCTATCACCAGCCAGCGCGATCTGGGGTGCCAGGACGATGGGCACGCCCCCTGGGATCTGGACTCGCGCGGAACCGTCCTGCAGAGGCTGAACCACTCCGACGAGGCGACGCCGCGCGTAGACCTGACCGAAGTCATCGCTGGTGACGAACTTCCCACCTTGGTCGAAGCTGGTGACGCCCGGCTCGGGAGGCAGGCTCTCGTAGATCGAGATCGGGCCGTTGGGCGGCAGGTCGCGGCCGCTTCGCGTGTTCTGGAACAGCAGACTCGAGAGCACAGGGAAGTCGAGCACCGTGATGTCGGAGCGATCCGAACGCTCGGGATCGGTGAACACGCGGGTCGAACCATTGGCTTCGTCGGCTCGACTCTTGAACACCTCGCGGTTCTGCCGGGCGTAGATCGCAACGGGCCACAGCAGATCCTGAGCATCCTGGATCAGAGCCGTGCGTCCCCCGGTCGAGGGGTTGATCTCGTAGATGTCGAAGTTGCCGCTGAAGTTCCCCAGATCACTCACGCCGCTGGCGTAGCTGATGACCACGCGTCCGTTGGGCAGCGGCGAGGGACTACGGTAGGCACCATCCGTCTGGTCCAGGTGCCCCGTGGCGCGACCATCGGGGATACGGATCGAGTGCTGGTAGAACGCGGGCGCTGGGTAGCCGATCGCGCTGGGGTCTCGCGTGTAGTCAGCCTCGTCCTGAGAACGCTGATCGATGCCGATGCTGCGATTGACGACGCCCAACGTGCCCGCGCCATGCGCCGCGCCCTTCTCGCTGAAGATCGCCGCGAGGTTCTTGTCCGACAGCTCGACGATCTCGGTGAACTGATCGAATCCCACGGTTGCGCGCTGAGCGAAGAGCGGGTGGTAGTCGCCCCCGTCCAGGTTCTGACGCCGGCCAGCGAGTTGATAGAAGCCTGGCGTGCGCTTCTCGGTCGTGAAGATCAGACGCCCATCGCTCATGAACGACGGCAGCAACTCTTGATTGAGCAGGAACGTCAGCTGTCGCACCTTGCCGTCTTCGGCGACGTAGAGGTTGACGTTCAGCTTGGAGGGATCTGCAGGCGTGCGCTGGGGTCCCTGGTAGCTGAAGACCTTGGTGTTCTTGGTGTTTCCGCGGGTAGACGCGAAGACGATGCGCCCGTCGGGCGCGAAGGTCGGGTCGAAGTTGTGTACCAGCTCCCCGTTCGTGGTGATTGGGTTTCCCGCGTCGTCGACGGGCGCGGCGTCGATGGTCGGCTCCACCGCGCAGCTCGTGCCGTCGATCACATAGACCTTGAAGGCCTGATCGGCGCCAGATCGCGCGGAGAAGGCGATGCGTTGACCATCCCAGGACACCTGTGGTCTCCGCACGTCGGCGCTGGCCACGGAGAGCCCACAACCGGCGAGCAGGCTCTCCTCGCTGCCGTCGACGCTGATCACACCGTCCGCCGCCACGCTGGCACCACGCCGCATCAGGTCGGCTCCAGGCTGGTAGTCGTCCCAGTCTTGAGGCGCGTCTCTCCCGCTGCGCGGCGGTCGCTTGACGTACACGAAGCCCGACAAGGGCAACGCGCCAGACAAGCGCTCCTGCTTCTCCAGAGCAATCCACGCGGCAATGACACAGTAGGGCGGCTGATCGTCGAGGGGACCGTTGGCTGCAGCATCCAGATCGCAGGTCGCCGGGTCCGCTCCTTGCGAAGCCAGCAACGCACCGCCGCGATGCAGGATGCCGTCCTGAGTGTTCGGATCCAGGTTCTTGCGCACCAGTCGTGAAGCGTTCGGGGTGGTCGACTCCAGCGCGACCTGCTCCAAGGTCAGCCCATAGTTGCGCCGAGTGGCTGGCAGACCGAAGTGACCGCCGCTACCGCCGCGCAGACGGTAGTCGTGGAACATCGCGGGCGAGTGACAGCCGATGATCATGCACCCCTTCTTCGCCAGCATCGGTTGCACGCGGCTGGCGAAGAACTGGAAGCCAGCGTTGGTCGGGACGCCGCTAGGTCCGCCCTTCTCTGTCGCCCACCCCAGGATGTCGCGGTAGCCCTGAGCGTCGGTCGACTCGAAGATCGTCCCGCCTTCGTGATACGTCCCGCCCTGGCCTGGCGCCAGGGTGCGACGCAGGACCTCGCTCGCAGGCGGATCCGAGGAGACGTAGCCACTGGCGGCGAAGTAGTTCCAGCGGATCTCTTCTGGCGAGGCGCCACACGTCAGGTAGAGCGAGTTGGGCGGTGAGCCGTGGCAGTTGCCGGCGGCGCAGCTGTCGGCCAGTACTCCGTTGACGTTGTCACGAAAGCTGGCGAAGTCCGCGTCCGGCGGGTCAGTCGTCGGATCGAAGTCCGGGTCGGACCCGAGGACGTTGGAGCAGGGCAGCTGAGGCACCTTGTCTTCTTGCCGCACACCATTGTTCTCGGTAGCGCCTCGCTCGATCCAGCGCAGCAAGGCCAGGAGCGACGAGCTCGAGCGGTCGAAGATCGAGCCCCCGGCGTGAGGGATATCGGTGGTGATAATTTCCACCTGGTTATCCCAGCTGGTGAGCCGCATCTGAAACGGGGGGACCGTCTTGAGCAGCAAGTTGGGCAAGCCATAGGGGCCGTAGTTGATGAACAGATCGCGTCTCAGCTGGAGATCCTCGTAGCTCTCCAGGCTGAGGTTCCCCAGCGCGTTTCCGCGATCGTCGGCGGTGACGTGGCACTGAGATCCCGACGGGCTCGTCACACAGCTCTGGATCAGCGTGGGCGCGATGTTGCGATCGTAGAACGTCGTCGTGGGTTCGCTCTCCTCGCGGCTACAACTGAACGCCGAGGCGAAGACCAGGAGCAGCGAAGTCGCCGTAAGTCCCTTCCGCATCCCGTGAAACATAGCACTAAACCCCAGGCGCGGCGTCAGCTCGCGTGGGCGCAAAAAAAACGGGTCGCGAACACCGTAGTGTGTCGCGACCCGGGCTTGCCCGATGCGCGTCCGCCGCCAATTGGCAGCCACCTCCGAGGTCGTCCCCTACCTCGGCACCCAGAGACGCTGATACTGCCAATAGGAGAGCAAGCCGACAGTATCGAAGCCACCTGCCCAAGGCGGCTGCACCTTCCGCGCGCGCTCTGACGAATCAGAGCGAACGCAAAGCTATCTTCGCCGCATCGCGCACGAGCGAGTCGCTGTCCTTGAGCGCCGCTTCCACCGCCGGGCGCGCTGACTGGTCTCCGATGTTGCCGAGCGCCGCAACCGCCGCCTTGCGAACGTTGGCGTCCGAGTCGCTCTGCGCCAGCGCGATCAGCCCGACCACCGCGTCGGTGGCCCGCATGGCGCCCAACGTCTCTGCGGCGCGAGTGCGTACCCGTGCGGATTCGTCGTCGATACGCTCGACCACCATCTCGACGTCAGTGAAGACGTTGATGTGGGTGGACGCTCGCAGCGCCGTCATCCGCACTTCCTCGTCAGGATCAGCCATCGCGGCGCCGACCTCGCCGTTCGGGCCCTGCGTGTTGAGGCGCTGGAGCGCCTTCACGGAGGCCACACGCACGATGGCGTCGGGGTCTTCCATCGCTGACTTGGCGACGAACTTGACGCTGCTCTGAGTGAGGAACTCCCCGAGCGCTTCCGCAGCGTACGCGCGCTGGAGCGCTGGCTGGCTCGAATCCTGAAGGCGGTCGACGACCTGACTGTAGACCTCACCCTTGCCAAACACCCCGAACACCCGGCGCCTGAGCCACCAGGCGCTGATCTCTCGGGTGCGCGGGTTCTTGTCAGTCAACAGCTCGGCCACGTACGGCACGCACTGCATACACTCCACCTTCTCGCCCTGCTCCAGCACGCCATAGATCTCGCTGGCGCCGCTGCTTCCGCGCGTCACCGCGATGATGCGTTCCGGCGAACTCAGATCTTCCAGAGAGGACGGGCTGAGGTCCTTGTAGACGGTGGAGCGCCCGGCTTGGGTGCTCTGGACGGTAGGCTCCGCCTGGCTCTGCGCTGCGGTTAGACCGAGCCCCAGAACCAGGGCCGCGGCAAGCTTGCTCTTCATGTTGCTCTTCATGACGCTTTCCCTCGATTCCTTGAGTCTCAGTATTCCTTGCCCTTGACCGGGTCGTTGGTGAAGGGCTCGAAGCCGGTGTTCTGTCGGGCGTAGAACTGGCCGCCCATGTCGATGGCGCGGATCAGCATCATGCGCTCCTCACGAGTCAGCTCGATGCCCACGTCGTCGGGGTGCAGGGTCCGCGTTCCCCCGTGGATATCCTTGCTGAACGCCTCGCCGAGCGGCCAGGCGTACTTGCTCGGGTTCAGCGAGCTGGTGATGTTCAGCTTCTCGATCAACGCGCTGTTGCGCGCGTCGCTCGGCAAGCCCCAGGCGGGCGGCACGTTGCCCTGGACGGTGACGTCCCCCATGCCCATCTCCATCTCCAGGGCCGAGGGGTAGAAGATCGACACGTAGGACGCCGGCCAGGCCTTCGTCTCGTTGTCGTACGTGACCGTGATCGCGCGATCCGTCAGGTCCATGCGCGGGATGGGCTCGGACTCGTACACCTCGCCCGTGATCGCGTTGGTCTCGGTGATGGTGTAGAACTCCTGGGCACCGCTGCCGTTCGTGGTCTCGTTGTGGCAGGAGGTGCACTTCTCGTTGAGTAGCGCCTGGATCTCGTTGCCCTTGAATGCGTCCGAGGCGTAGGCCCAGGGATACTCGGTTCGCTCGGCGATTGGCTTCATGAAGTTCTCGGCGCCGAAGGCGGCCGCTGCCGTCTGCTGCTGCTCACCGGGGAGGTTCGCTTCCGTGCGGCGCTCGTGGCAGCCGCCGCAGACCCGGTCTTCACCGGGCATGCCCTGAATCCAGGTCGTCTGGTTGCGGATGGCCATGTCGAACTCGTCGACTGCCTGCAAATGGACCGGGACATAAGGCGGAATCGAGGCCATCCAGCTGCCGTCCTCGTGGACGGTCGCTTCGCCGAGCATCGCCGCGCCTTCCGCCATCGTCAGGCCGAACATGCGAGCGCCAGTCGCCGCCTCCGAGGAGAAGCCCTCGATGATGCGCACCTTGACGGCTTGCTTGAGCGCCTCGTCCAGGGGCGTGTTGTCGAACTGCGCACCGCTGACTCGGTTGCCATGCACGCTGAACAGCGAGGTCCGGCTGACGTCGATGGATCCGAGCACGACCGGGACCGTGGAGTCCTGAGTGTTCTGGATCGACCCACGCACCTGGGGCTCGTTACGCTTGACGATGGGCTTGGCGTAGAGCTCCCAGGACCCTTCGTAGTTGACCACCAGCTCGTTGCGTTGCGTCTCGGGGTTGTAGATGTAGATGCCGAAATCGGGGGGGGTGAGAGCGAGCTCGTCGATCTCATTCACGGTGCCGTCTGCCCACGACGTGAGGATGCGGCCGTCAGGCAACACAGCAGGCGCGCGATAGCGACCCACAGGGGACGGCTCCATTCCGCGCGGAACGCTGGGCGTCAACACGTCGTACTCCGGGGTGTCCTCGTCGAAGGTATCGGGGCGACCGTCGGTCTGCACGTTCACCTTGATCAGCGCGCCCGCCTGGATGGTGCCCTTGCGGTCGGTGCCGACGCCGATGAAGACGTTGGGCTCGTTGGTCTCCACCACCTGGACCAGGCTGTTGAAGGACTTGTCGTGCTGTCCCGCCACCGCGACCATCTGCGTGCAGTCCGGATTCATGGCGAACAGCTTGACGTCGTTGACGTTCTCCAGGTGCTCCCAGCGGCTGAACGCGATCTGGCCGGACTTCATCGCGAACAGCGTGATGGTGTGCGAGAGGTTCTGGGAGCAGAGCTTGCGGTCGGCGTCACCGCCCTCCTCCGTGATGGTCGCGATCTGGGAGACGATGCGCGCGTGGTTGTACTCGTCGGCGCGGGTGCCCATCTCCGTGT
The DNA here is from genome assembly GCA_020430865.1 of Myxococcales bacterium. The sequence goes on along the minus strand of JAGQIY010000081.1, from coordinate 1,161 downwards.
AGGGCTGGTTCGTGATGAAGGCGATCCGCCCGCCAGCGACCCACACGGGGTTGAGGTCGTCGACCGGTCCAAAGGTGAGCTGGTGGATGTTCCAACCCTGGTCGCCCTTGTCCAGATCGGCGACGTAGAGGTGATAGTTGTCGTCGCCCGACAGCTTCATGCTGAAGACGACCTTCGTGGCGTCGAAGCTCACGTCCAGGCTCGAGACGTCCGCCTTCTCGAAGCGCTTGTCCTCGATGATGTTCTCGGTCTTGCCGGTCCCGAGGTCGCGGATCTCCAGGCGCGCCCCGGGGTTGTAGCGCTGGTAGTCCATGACCTGGCCCATGCCTCCAGAGACGTCGATGTCGACGTTGTCTCCGTTCACCGTCGTGTGCTGACGCACGGCGTAGATGATCTTCTGGAAGGTCTCGCCCGTCGGCTCCTCAGCGGGTTCGTTCGTACAGCTAACTGGAGCCAAGAGTCCGGTGAGCCCTGCCAGAGGCAGGGCGAATAGGAGAGCGGTCCGGGATAGAATGCTGCGAGCCATGGGTTCCTCCTGCGAGCAGCGTCCTGGAGCCAACGCCACCCAAAATCCTTCGCTAGGAAGGTTGCATGTTCTGCGCCAACACGAATCTACCTATTTTTGAGGGTGTTTCGCCCAGTTCAGAGGGGCCGCACCCCCGTCGGCCGCGAAGACTGCTGGGGGCGTCTCCCCCCCAAACCCCGGGAATCGACCTCCGCCAGGTCGCCCATCGAAGACCGTCGCGGCGTGGCCTCACGCGCTCGTGAGGGGTGAGGAGGATGCTAGGGTGCACGCGCGATGAAGCTCCAGTTCGACGAGCGCGGCCTAGTGCCGGTGGTGGTGCAGGACCGCATCACGGGCCAGGTCCGTATGCTGGCCTGGATGAACCAGGAGGCGCTGCACCAGACGCTGGACTCAGGCCTGGTGACGTTCTTCAGCCGTTCCCGTCAGGCGCTCTGGGTGAAGGGGGAAACGTCAGGCAATCACCTCAAGCTGCACAGCCTGAGCGCTGACTGTGACGGGGACACCTTGCTCGCCCTCGTCGATCCAGTGGGTCCCAGCTGCCACACGGGTCGGCAGAGTTGTTTCTTCCAGGCCGAGGATGGGGAGACCCTGGAGCCTCAACCGAGCGCGGCGCTGTTCGAGTTGAGCGCCGTGAT
>JAGQIY010000799.1 GCA_020430865.1 Myxococcales bacterium | reverse complement strand
GCCGCGCTCAGCGCGCGTCGTCGCCGGAGAACAGGCGACGGGCGACGCGGACGGGGAGGGTGCCGTCGTCCTGCCGGAGCTGGCTGTTCTTGCCGAAGCGCAGCTTGACCCCGCGCCAGGTGACGCTCCGGGAGAAGGCGCTGTAGAACCAGACGAAGCCCATGAGCACGTCCTTGAACGGCGCGATCAGCAGGTAGCGGGCGGGCATGGGGGTGCCGCGGCAGACGCGCACCAAAAATGCGTCTCCGGAGCCCTTGATGAGCGTCGCGAGCACCAGGGCCGCGATGGCGCGCTGGTCGAAGTCGCTCGCCAGGACGGCGGCCAGCGACAGGAAGACCGGGTTCGCGAAGATGTCCGCGACGAACGAGCCAAAGTGGATCACCACGCGCATCTTCAGCCAGCGCGAGTGGCGTGCGAGGAAGGCCTCGAGCGAGAGCTGCTCGTTGACGTTCTCGACCGTGTGCGAGGACAGCACCAGCCGCTTCCCGGCGGCCCGGTAGGTCTCACCGAGGATGAAGTCCTCGCAGAGGATGTCGCGGACCAGCTCGAGGCCGCCGAGCTCTTCCAGCTCCGAGCGGCGCAGCAGCATGGACTTGCCGATAACGCAGGTGACCCCCGCCACGTGCAGCGCCGTGCAGGTCGCCGGGGCGATCATGGCGCCGAGCTGGAGGTTCTCCATGGCGGCGGTGACCGAGCGCTCACCCACGCCTACCACCATGCTGCTGAGCAGCGAGGCCTCGTTCGAGACCAGCTCACCGACGATGTCCCGCACGTAGGTGGGCCGTGCCCGCACGTTGGCGTCGGACTGAAGCACCAAGTCGTGGGTGGCGGCGTCCAGCGCGCCCTTGAGGTTCGCGACCTTGGGGTTGAGCCCGAAGCTGGCGTCCGAGCGAACGAAGCGGACCGGCACCTCCGGGTAGCCGCGGGCGACGCGCCGCGCCAGCGCGATACCGGGGTCCCCGTCCTCGCAGCTGGCGAACACGAGCTCGAAGGGGGCGGGGTAGTCCTGCTCGAAGAAGCTGCGCAGGTTGAGCTCGAGCGCCTCTTCCGTGCCCTTGATGGGCTTGAGCAGCGAGATGGGCGGGTACGCGCTGTCCTCGATGGTCGGCGTGGGCAGGGAGGTGTGCCGCACCGTGGACCAGACCCCGAGGAGGAACAGGCAGAGCGCGCAGCCGGCGCAGATCAGGAGGATGGTAGCGAGAGTACCCATGGGGCTGTCCGTAACGCGACGTGATGAGAGCGCTGCCGGGACTATGGCACCAACGGCCGGCAGGGCCAAGTCCGCGCCCCTTGCGCGCCCGGTGGGCCGCTCAGGCGGGGGTCAGCATCTCGCGCAGAGACACCCGCTCGAGGAGCGCCCACTGGCCGGACGGGCTCGCGGCCGACGCGGCGCCTGCGATCAGCGCGCGGAACTCGGGAAAACGGAGCGTATCAAGTGCGATTCGTGGGCTGGGGAAGCCAACCAGCGTGAGCTCCGCGGCCGCGAGCGGGGGAGGCCCCACGGACCCCTCAGGGCGGGGGATGGACGCGAGCGACGCCTTAAAGACGCATTTCCCGTGGGTCTCCGGGTGCTCAGCGAGGAGAGAGAGAACCCGGTCCGTGAGCCGCTCTGGGACCCCAATCACGTCCGGCCCGTCGAGGAGGGCCCACACCGCCCTGAGCTCACGCCAGTCCGCAGGTGCGCGCTCCACGTTGGCGAGGGACTCCCGGAGGTCGCGCACGCCGCGAGCACGCAAGCGAGCGAGGGGCGCGAGTCTCGCCCAGCGGTCCAGCCGGTGAACGGCGGCGGGCCGCGGGAAACGCGACACGCGGAGGTGGTCGAATTCGGTGGTGCCGACGATCGTGTGCAGGCGTCTGAGGGCGACGCACAGCTCGCCCCCCACCGCTCGCCGCTGGGCGAGGAGCGACGCGAAGTACAGCTGCGAGCTCCTCGGGTCCCCGACACGGCTGCTCGACACGACGTGGACGGGAAGCGACACGGTGGCGGCGAGGCTCACCCAGCGAGTCTTTCACGGGTCCTTTGCGGGTGCTACCGTCCGGGTGGACGAATGCGGATCTGCCCCACATGCGGAACATCCTTCAGCGGCCGAGAAGGAGTCTGTCCGCGCGACGGAACCGAACTCGAGGACGCGCCGGGCTTCCGGGACGGGGTGCCCGTGGATCTCGCCGAGGACCTCGAAGGCAAGCGCATCGCGGATCGCTTCGACGTCGGTGAGATCGTGGCCATGGGGGGCATGGGCACCGTCTACCGCGCGACGCAGCTCGGCTTGGACCGGCCCGTCGCCCTGAAGGTGCTGCGCCAGCACTCCGCCTGGGATAGGGACACGGTTCAGCGCTTCCACCGCGAGGCGAAGACCATGAGCCTGCTGGTGCACCCCAACACGGTACGGGTCATCGACTTCGGCGAGACCAACGACGGCCTGCTGTTCTTGGCCATGGAGTACCTCGAGGGGCGCACGCTCAGCCAAGCGATTCGCGAGCAGGAGCTGGGCGTGCAGGACGCCGTGGACATCGCCGCGCAGATCCTCAGCTCGCTCAAGGAGGCGCACGAGAAGGGGGTCATCCACCGCGACCTGAAGCCCGACAACATCTTCCTGGCCGAGGACCCCACCTCCGACGAGCCGCTCGTCAAGGTGCTGGACTTCGGCATCGCCAAGATCATCGACAACGAAGTCAGCGTGGACGCCTTGCAGACGCAAGCCGGGACGGTGTTCGGGACGCCCAAGTACATGTCGCCCGAGCAGGCGCAGGGGCACGAGCTGGACGGGCGCAGCGACCTCTACGCGGTGGGCGCGCTCTTGTACGCGATGCTGACGGGGGGGCCTCCCTTCGACGACCCCGATGCGGTCATCGTGATGGCGCACCACATTCGGGAGCGCCCGATTCCGACGCGCGAGCGCGTTCCAGGGGCGCCCATCCCGCCGGCGCTCGACCGCGTGGTCATGAAGGCGCTCGCGAAGCGCCCAGATGATCGCTACCGAGACGCTGCCGAGTTCTTGGCGGCGCTCTCTGCGGCGAGCCCGGCCGTGCGCGCCTTCGCCTCGGCCAGCAAGGTGACCCGCGCTCTGGACCGCGCTTGGCGTCGGCCGAAGATGCGCCGGGCTGGGCTGTCCGCCTTGGCGGGAGTGGCCGCGCTGCTGCTGGTTGGAGCCCTGGGGCTGGCCTACGCGCTGCGCGACGACACAGGCCGGGTGAGCGCGGCAGCGGCACCATCGATCGCGGACGACGTTCGGCCCGATCTCCCCGTGGCGCCTGCGCCCGCGCCCGCCGCGACGACCACCGAGGTGAGCGCCACGTTGGACTCGCTGCCGCCAGGGGCCGAGGTCTGGGCGGATGGCGTGCTCATCGGCACCACACCGCTCGTGGCGCCCCTGGCCGCCGGCGCCGCGCTGGAGGTCGAGCT
>JAGQIY010000798.1 GCA_020430865.1 Myxococcales bacterium | reverse complement strand
GTCGCTACGGGTGGATCCGCCGGGCGGGTTGTAGCGGAGAGCGACGACAGCGTGGGGGAGGCCGGGACGCGTTTCCACAGGCTAATCCGCAGTGGTGCGCCGGAGGAAGCTGACCTCGTCGCGTGGCTGGGGATGTTAGTCTCGCTCTCATGGCTCGTACCGCACCCGTGCCGAATATTCCCGCTCCGCCGGGAATGAACCCCGGGGCTTTCGTCGCTGGAGGTGGCGGCGACGGGGGAGGAGGGAGCGGAAAGGGCTCCAAGAACGGCTCTGGGAACGAGGGGGCCGGAACGGGGGAGGGGGACGAAGACGCGACAGGCGACGGAAACGGAGCTACCGGGTGTGGCGATCCCGTCTGCCCGATCACCGGGAAGGTCTTCCTCGAGTTCCTGGACTTCGCCTACGCGGCGCCCTGTCAGCTGCGCTGGACACGAGAGTACAGCTCACGAGGGTCGAATCGTTCGGGAGATCTGGGGTGCGGCTGGTCGCACTCCTTCAGCTGGAGAGTCCAGCTCCGGCGGCGCAAGCTGCTCGTCTTCGACAACAAGCATCGCGAGCAGGCATTTCGCTTGCCGCGTGGCAGCGAGGTCGTTCAGAACGCGTTCGGGTGGCGCGTCAGCTGGGTTCAGCAAGACTTGCTCCTGCGGATCCCAGGTGGAACGAGCTACGTGTTTTCGCGTGTGGAAAAATCCCAGGATGTGCTCCTCCTGGCGAGCGTGCTGGATCGGCACGGCAACCGAACGCGGATCCAGCGAAACTCGAAGGGCGCGATCCAAGGCATGCGGGACAGCGCCGGACGCGCCTACGCCTTCGAGACCGATGGCCTGAACCGGATCCGAGTCATCCGCATCGCGACGGACGCGAGCGAGTCCCGCTGGCTCGACATCGCGCGCTACGCCTACGACGCGAAGGGTAACCTCGCGGAGTTCATCGATGCCGAAGGCTACAAGTTTCGGTATCAGTACTCTGGCCATCTACTGACGGCGCATCACCTGCCCTCGGGCCTCTCCTACTGCTACCGCTACGACTCCCGGAAGGAGTCGGCGCGCTGCCTGGAGACCTGGGGTGAGTACATTGGCAAGACGGACCCGGCTCTGGACGTGCCGCTGCCCGTGCGCCCGACTGGCCATGACAACCGAGACGTCAAGGGCATCCACTATCGCAAGCTGACCTACTTGCCCGAGCAGAACTACAGTGAAGTCGAGAACGGCTTGGGGGGAATCGAACGCTACTTCGGCGATGAACTCGGTCGGGTCGTTCGCCACGTGACCTGGACGGGTGGAGTCAGGGAGTACTGGCACGACCCGGACACGGGCAGCACGGTCCGGGTGTCAGACGAGCTCGGCGACGTCACCGAGATTCGGGAGAACTCGGAGTCGGTACCGATGGGCTTCAGCTCATCGAACGGCCAACAGATGCGGCGTACCTTCGAGCCCGACGGCTCGGTCCTGGACTGGGACGGCGTGCGTGGCAGCTTCGTGCGTCGCCTGTTCGATGACGCTGGCAACCTGATCTACGCGAAGTACGCCGACGACACCATCGAGGAGTGGGAGTACGACGACCGTGGGCTGATGCGGATGTATCGTGCCAGGAGCGGCGCGGTGTTTCTGTATGAGTATGACGCCCAGGGGAACTGCGTCCGGGTCCTCCACGGTGAGCACGTCCTGGAGGAGAGCGAGTATGACTACTTCGGTCGGCGGACGTTGCTGCGGCGACCGGGGCGGGGCGAGACTCGCTGGGCGTACGACCGCCGAAGCGATATCGTGTGGAAACAGCACGCCGACGGCAGCGTGTTCGAGGTGACGCGAAACGCGGACCGCAAGATCACCATGTTGAACCTCGCGGGGGCCATCTCCCGTATCGAGTACGGTGGGATGGCGTGGCCGATTCGCAAGACAGCGCCCGACGGCGCCGTCACGGAGCGCCGCTATGACGTCGAGGGCAATCTAGTTCTGCTGCGCAACGCTCGGGGGCAGGAGTTCAGGCAGCAGGTCGACGTCGCGAGCGCCTGGATCAGGTGCTCGACCTTCGAGGGAATCGAGTATGAAATTCGGCGCGATGAGCTGGGACGCCCAGTTCAACGGGTGTCCCCGGACGGCATCGATTCCCGGGAGTTCGACGCTTGGGGGCGCATCACCACCGCGGAGATGCCGGACGGAGAAACGCTGACGCTGGACTACGGCGAACGCGGGCTGGCTTCGGTGGAGAGCCGAGACACCAAGCTGGGGTTCGAGTACGACGCGATCGGCCTGGTCACCAAGGACATCCAAGGTGATGTCGAGATCGCGCTCGATTGGTCCGGCGGTAAGCTCAAGTCAGTCCGACCTCCGGGGCGAGGGAGCATCGACTACGAGCACGACAGCCTGGGGCAGCTGCGGGAGCTCCTCGTCGAGGGGAACCTGCTTCGCCTTCACGACCCCGAGGGTGACTCGACGCTGACCTACCTCCGGGGTGTCGTCCTGCGGCAGCGTCGGAGTGTCACGGGAACGCTGGTCGAGCAACGGGTGGCTCGCCTGGACGTAAATATCCCGGAGGAAAAACGTGCTCGGTTCGGTGACCCCGGTTCCCTGTTTGGAGCGCGCTATGAATACAACGCGCGTCAGGTGTTGACCCGCATCATCTACGACGACGGCACGCTGGAGAGCTTCGTGCTCGACGCATGCGACCGAATCGTCAAGCGCGTCGTCGAGCGCGCTGGACGCACCCTGGTAGAGGAGCGCATTGGCTACGACCGAGCCGGATCTCCCCGGGTGGAGGGAGCGACCTACGATGCGCTGTTCCGTCCCAGCGGATACGCCGGCGAGACGTTCAGCTACGATACGAGCGGAAGGCTGATCGAGCGCCTGACCGATCGCGGCGCTTGGAAGTACGAGTGGGACACCCACGACAACCTGGTCCGTGTCGAGTCTCCCACCGCGCGCATCACCCTGCGGTATGACGGCCGCGGACGACGCTGTGAGAAGCTCGTGGAGCGGGACGATCAGCTGCTGCGCCACGTCACCTACGTGTGGAGCAACGACGCGCTGATCTACGAGATCGATCACTCGAGTGGGGCGACGCGCGCCTACCTGCGCGACAACAGGAGCTGGTTCCCGATGGGGCACGTCGACATCACGGACCAGGCGCGTCCCGTGCTCTACGTGCTGGACCCATCCAACGCACCGGTGATGGCAGTCGACGCCGGCGGGACCGTCGTATGGCAGGCAACGCGAAGCGTGTTCGGCGTGGTGCACCCAAGCGTCGATGTGGTCGACGTTTCCGCGAGGTTTCCAAACCAGTACTACGACCCGGACGTCGAGCTGATCTACAACCGCATGCGCTGGTACGACCCCCGCGTCGGCATGTACGTCTCGCCGGATCCGCTGTTGCTGAAGGGGACCTTCAACCCACGAGACTATGTTCCGAATCCGTTCTTCGCGTCAGATCCAAAGGGACAGATCGCCGCTCCGTCGGCGGACACCCCTGGACCGACTCACCCGCCTCCCACCGGTTGGGATCGCCCAGACCGTCCGGAAACGGACGCAGACATGAACGAGGACTACATGACC
>JAGQIY010000080.1 GCA_020430865.1 Myxococcales bacterium | reverse complement strand
AGCGACCTTGCGGCCAGTGGGCGTGAGCACTTCGTGCGCTGGTACACAGACCACGCCAAGCCCTGGCTATCAGAGCGGGTGAACCAACACGCGCCACGGTTGGGCGTGACGCCCTCAGCTGTAGCTGTGCAGGACCTCGGCTACCGTTGGGGCTCATGTGGTCGAGGCAACAAGCTCTACTTCCACTGGAAGTCGATCCTGCTGCCGCCGCGGATCGTCGAGTACATCGTGGTCCAGGAACTGGTGCATCTTCGAGAGCCGCACCACACACCCGAGTTCTGGAAACGGCTCGAACGAGCGATGCCCGACTTCGCCTCGCGGAAGCAGTGGCTGGCGAAGAGCGCTGGGATTGTCGAAGCGATATAGAACGGACTAGCCCCGCGCTGAATGTGAAGCTCCTTTGTAAGACGCCCAACCCGTTGCTCTAGTCCCGAATCAAGCGCTTGCGTGACGCGAAGGTGGGCTCGTCGGAGCTCGGTTCGAGCCGGCGTGCGATGGGCGCAGCTCTGCGCCGCGGCCTGACGGGCCGCTGATGGTTTGGTTTGTGGAGGCTCATTTGTTTCCGTATGGTTGTAGTGTTGGGGGCCAAAAGGATCCAAGGCTGGGCACCATCGCGTCAGCCTTGGAGTTCGGTCACAAGCTGTCTTGGAGTTGAAGCAGTACGGCGACATCCGGGCGCCAGCCGAGCAGGCGAAAAACCCGGGAGCGTCCGTGAACCAAGATCTGCGCCGGGATCAAGATCAGGCGGTTGACGAACGAGCGGAACGCCATCGTGAGGATCCGTTGTCTTGCGGGTGGGGCCTTCTTCGACGATCGCGAGGGCTGGAGCAATCCGAACCAGGCTTTCAGCGACCAAGCCAGGGAAGCGATCACCATGTACGCCCAGTTTGCGTTGAGGGTGTTGAGCGGTGCGTGGAGCGCGCGTACGCCCGTCTTGAGCTGGCTGATGATGTTTTCCTGCTGGCAACGCAAGTTTGACTCCGCGACGACTTCGGCCTGAGTCATCTCCAGGTCGTTGGTGACGTAGAAGAAGTACTTGAAGTCCGTGCTAAGCGAGAGCTGCCCGCGCTCCTCGGTGATCATCTTGCGCAGCACGACGACGCGGTACTCACGCTTCGCCTTCGCGGGCTTGTGCAGAAACTCCGCGGTGTCTTCTGCCTCGAGGCGCTTGTTGAGGTACCCGCGCTCTCTGACGATCCCTTGCTTCACTCGTGGCTGCTTCGCGCGAGATGCCTTGCGGATAAATGCTTGGTCCGCCTTTCGTGCGAGGTCCGCGTAGTCGCAAAGCTCTATGTTTTCTGCTCGTTCGACGAACTGCGGGTTGGCATCGTAGCCAAAGACGAAACGGACGCCGTCTTCGTGCCAGCGATCGAGGTGCGCGGTTTGCGTGAAGTCGGTGTCGCCTCGCAAGAGCACGTCGCTGAAGCCCGCTTCACGTACCAGATCGATGGCGCGATCCAGGTATGCCGCCGCGCCATCGTGTGAGGGTCGGTTGCCAGGTCGGTTGACGATGAACAGCGGCTCCTGCGTGTTGGCGAGCGAGACGAGTAGCGGATGGTATCCCCAGACACCTTTGTAGGAGACGTCCATCCCCTCCTTGCACACCCCCGTCGTGCTCAGGATGGTCCCGTCAACGTCGATCCGAGCTGGCCCCTCTCGATGCAGCTGCGCGCGCTTCCACACTGCCACGCGGATATGGTTGAAGATGTCCATGAGTTGCTGGATGTCTATCTCGGCGAACCGACGGCAGAAGTCGCCCGCGGTTGTGGGATCCGGGATGGCCCGCGCCCCGAGTGCGCGCAGGAAAGCCACGTCGTTGCGCCGCAGCTCGATGTCATCCAGCACCTGGCCACCGCAGAGCAGGTTGTACGCGATGTTGAGAACGTGGTCGGACTCGCGGTAAGGCCGGTGGCGATACAGGATCTTCAACTCGCGATCGATGGCGTGCGGCAAACCGACCGCGTGCGCGAGCTGATGGATGACACCGATGCCGCCGCAGGGGATCGCCTCGACGCGTTGGCTCGCTTCGTAGCGCGGCCGATCTGTGGCGAACTCAGGCCGCTCGAGGCGGGGCCGAGCACCACCGTGAAGCGCGCGAAGCCGAGCTGCAATTTTCTTCTTTCCCCGCGAAACCCAAGTAGCTAGCGTCTTCTTCACCTGAAAAGGGACCCCCGGTGTGGTTGGTTGGAGAAGCAACCCCAACAACACCGGGCTTTTCAGACAAATTCCCGCCCGACGAGGATTCGAGCGCTAGATCGGGGACTAGTCGCCCACACAGAAGCCGGGTTAGCGCATCGGGATGTAGCCAATGCAGGTCCAGCGACCATCCACATGAGCACAGAGTTCCTCCATGGCACAATCGAGGTCCGAGTCACACTCATCCGCTTCAGAGCGACAGTAGAGCCCCTCCGGCGAGGTTGTCTCGTCTGGGGAGATGCCGCACTGGTAGCCAGAACAATCGTCAGGTCCCGAGCACTCGGCGGGCACACATCTATTCGGGTAGGCTCCGATGGGCAGGGCTGCGACTCCTTGAAAGGCGAGCGAGCAGAGGCAAACCTGCCCCGAGCCGCAATCAGCATTCGATAGACATTCTGGCGTATATTCTTGTCCAAATTCGGTCGTGCCAGGACAGAGGTCACTCCCGGTTACGTCGGCCCTCGAAAATGACCTTGCGAACCCGGTAGACTCTTCGCACACGACGGCAGACGCTTTGGCGTTGGTGTCGATCACACCTGAGCGAGCCAGTTGAAAGACTTCAGTCTTGCAAGGCGAGGGCTTGGGGTCAGAGTGTGGAGACCCATCTTCCGACGTGCTTCCGCACCCCAGCAGCACAAGTCCGAGAAGTGCTAGTGATCGATACCGTAAAACCATTTGGCGTAATCCCAGTGGGTGTCTAGAAGTTTCGTTGGGTCCCCCAAGAAGACCCAAGTGGCAAAGAAGTCGAGGTTGCTGTAGATGTTGGTATCAGTGAATGAAGGAGTGAAGAGCGGGTGGTACGAGAGCCACGTGGTGATGTCATCGTTGCTTACTCCTCCCGCAGTACGGATATACCATAGCGCCCGGATCCAGTCCGCTTCGACTGATTGCCCATTCCACGGATTGTCGAAATTGCACGTAGTCTCCATGTAGGGGATGGGCTCACTTGCACTGCCAAGGCAATCGAAATTTGGATACTTGAAGTGGTATAGGCGACAGTTGGCGTTGGGCGCTTGGTCCAGGTAGTTGAACGAAGTCGCTGCGTAGAACGTGGCAAAGCCCTCGTTGGCACTGCTTGAGGCAAGTTCGATCGTATCGATGTCATGATTCGAGGAACCGGACTGACAAGGAGCCGTCACGCCCTGGTCTATGTAGTTGTATTTTTGCCAGGGGTTGTACGTATTCCTGTAGAAGAAGCAGTGACCAAGCTCGTGGTTGACAAGGGTCTTGTCGTTACCGGATCCCACGTAGATATCGTGAGAGGGGTCATTGTAGCCGCTGCTCCCAACGAACGAATAGAAGTTGTAGGTCCCCTGCCAGGGGCCCGGCCACCGCATTAGCGCCATGATGCCGAACAGAGTGATGTTGAACTGTTGGCTCCCACTTGGGGGAGCCCAGTTGAACGTGTTCGTTACCCCAGCTGCGATGTTCACAGTGAAGGAACGAGTCGTCCATGCCATCGGTGGAGCCGTCGTCCCGACGGAGATGTCCCGATAGTCGTAACTGCCGATGCTGTAGACGGTGATCGTAGTCCAGCCGCTAATGTTGACGTAGGCACATCCGCTCGCGTCAAGGAAATTGAAGTAGGCCCCGGGGATGTACGCGAGCAAATACCTGCTGTTGTAGTAAGTATCGCTGGTGAAGATGTCTTCCCCGATGCCTTCACCTACCTGGGTCACCAGTTGCTTGAGACATACCCTGGTCGTGCTCGACTCGATCGACGCTCCGCCGGTCACGAGGGCCTGTGACGGGAGGACTATGTTCTCGGTGGGGAACCCAAGCTTGCCAAGGCGCTCCAGCAAGTCCACGCTCGATTCGGATGGGGGAATCTCCTCTCCCGTTAACGGGGGTTCCCCCGGAGACGGTGGCACCTCCCCCAGCTCAGCAAATACTACGGGACGTTCAGCAGGTTGCCAGGTACCCCCCTTGGCGACCAGTTCGACCTTGTCCGACCACGCCCATTGGTTACCCACGTGGAATTCGAGGGCTGCAATGATTTCCTCACCGTCTCCGTCGGGCTCGGGAAGCTGGTAGTGAACGTCGGACGCCCCCGTAGCGATGGGGGCTTCGGGGGCACGTTCGACCTCTCCGTTACGGACGAGCAACGGCTTTACGGTGACTGCTTCTTCCTGCATCAGGTTCGTCGAGTAGGGAACAAGCAGCTCGTTCGCGACGATTTCGAAGCTATCCGCCGTGCCAATGTCGACCGGGAACTCTGGGATCTGCTGGTTGCATAGCCGCACTTCCTTCTCCGTCGCCTCAAGGTCGTCAGACCGAACAGACTCGATGTCGGCCACGGGCAGGGTCGTTGGTCCTAGAGCAGCCGTGCTCACTGCTTGGGCATTTTCAGTTTTGGCGACGTCAACACGCTCGGTACGTGTGTCAGCCTCTTCGGTAGGAAGTGGCTCGCCCCCTCCACTACAGCCTACAACCAGAACACCCAGGATCGCCAGCTTCGTTCGCATAAGTGAATGGTAGAGCTGAGGGCCATGGCGCGTCAACGTGACAAGACCGGGGTGGATACTCGCATCCCCACGATTTGTAGGACTCCGGCATACGTTTGTGACCGTGCGGCAACGCAATTCACCCCTTGGGGTGACAGCCCTTACCGACCCGATCCCTGACCAACCCACAGACCCAGAGCCTTCAACAGGAACGGGCCCCACTGATCCACAGTCGTGATCAGGGCTACGAGTAACGCCCCCCACTTTCCGGCTTTCACCAGAGACTTCTGCGCGTCACTTGCGGCATCAGTCACAACCGCGGCCACGTCCGTGTGAAGTTTGTCCAGACGGGCATCATGCTCCTGGTCCTTGGCTCCAAGGCCATCCAGCTTCGTCTCGATCCTCTCGAGGGTCTGGTCCCTCTTGGACTCAGCGTCTTCCAACGCCTCAATCCTCTCACCCTGGCTCTTCTGGACGTCCTGCAGAGTATCCATGCGCAAACGGATCGAGTCCAAGAGCTGATACTCCCCTTCGCTCAGCACGGCACCAGGGGGCCTGCTATTGCGTGGTGGAGGGATGGTCACAGCCATCACCTTGGGCTTTGACTCGCTCATGGCACCAACCTCGAGAGCAGATAGAGGATGGTCATGAGGTTGCCGCTCGCCACACCAAGAGCCAAGAGAGCCAACCCTGCTGGCCACCAGACACGCTTGGCCTCGAGCTTCGACAGACGCTCATCGTGGATCGCTGTCCGCTGATCTTGGTTCGCCTGCCGTGAGGACAGCTCCAAGACCTGATCACTCAGATGCTTGATCGAAGCCCGAAGGGGATCCTGCTCCTCTCGGACGACCTGGCGAACGATGCCAGCGAAGACGTGCAGCTCGTCAGAGTTAGGTGGCGCTTCGCCAGCTGGGGGCCTCATGGTGTCATGCTCAGTCGTCACGATGGGCCTCCTCACTTTTGATCCCCACGGCACCAATCGAAGTCACGGAGGAACTCGGCCAGCTCCTCTTCGTCGATCTCCGGTGGTGCTTTTGGCTCGGGCTTCTTGTCCGGCTGGACAGGGATCAGCTGAGGCTCAGGCTCGCCTGTGTCGCCAGGTCCAGCTGTCCAGTGACGCTGAGGCCAGTGGCCTGCTGGTATGCTTTGAGCGCCGACTGCGTGGCCGCGCCAAACGCCCCATCCGCTGGGCCTACACCCGAGAAACCAAGCGCCTTGAGGCGCGCCTGTGCGCGCAGGATGCCCTTGGATCGCATGCCGCTGTAGAAGGTGCCTGGAGCTGGGAGGCTGAGACGACTTGCCCATACTTCAGCGGTTTCAAAAGTGGATAATTGGTCCGCCTCTTGCGCCGCATAAATGAGCGAATCCAGGGGAAGCCAGCTGTCCACGTGCCTCTTGCCGATTTTCCAACGGCCACCATCTGGGACGCACTTGTGCAGCCGGATGGCTGCGCCGGGCTGTCCACTTTCCATGCTCAAAATGGTCCCGTTGTTCGGGTCATGGTGGAGGACGCACAGAGCGTGGGTCGTGTTCGGGTCACTGACGTTCACGATCAAAACGTCCCCACACTCGAAGTAGTCATCCGAGGTCGAGACCTTGGCGATTGGGTTCACACCGAACTTCTTCTTGGCTGTGAGGCGCGTGATGTTGTTTCGAGCGCCCAAGTACTCCCAGCCGTGGTGTTCGGCTCGGTTGACCCAATCGAACCGAACACCCAAGCGGAAGTAGAGGCAGTGAGGAGCGTCCCCACAGGATGAGGCTGGGGGCTTGTACTTCCGTCCCTCAACGAGACCACGGGCGTAGACCGGATCCGTGATCTGCCTCTGGCTGCTGGTCTCGCCTGGCTCGTTTCCCCACGGCTCCAAGTCACCTCCTAGATAGTGGAGCAGATCCCTGGCGAGGGCCCGGTAGTCGGTCATGAACTGAGGGAAGTCGGCCATTTGGTCCTCAGGCGCTGATTAGAGGCCCGTAGCTGATCTCGTACCAGCCAGTGATCACGAGCTGGTTGGCCGTGGCGTCGCCCGTGAACCCGATCTCGATGTTGCCGGAGCCATCATCCGCAGCACCGGCGTCCCAGCTGCCAACGGCCGCATTGGTCCCAGACGAGTCGTCTCGGTTGCCGGTGCCGCCGATGTTCGTGAAACCTGTGTCCTTGATGAACACACCACACCCTGTGCTGGCCACGTAGTCCCCCGAGGTCGTGTCCCTCATGAGGTAGTGCAGCGTCAGTATCCCTTCGATGTCGTCGGGAATTGTCACGACGAAGCTCACGGGAGTGTCTGCACTCGTGGTGAGGCGGAAGTCGTTCTTGAGGTGCGCCCCTGAGGCATACCCTTGTGACCCAACCTGCTCCGTGAAGCCGGTGCTGGACACGTAGGTGAGGCCCGAGTCGTTGACCCGCAGTCGGTTCCCCGAGGCACCAGCAGCCGACTGAAGCTCGGCATTGCCACCTGCTGAGGTGCCCGTTCCAGCCTTGAGGTTGACGCTTCCGCCCGTCGTGGTCGTGCCGGTGCAGTTCTGGCCGTGAATGTCGAGGGTGGCACCCGTGATCGAGTTGGTGGCCAGGTCACTGATGAGAATGGTCTTCGTTTGACCGGTAGCCGCGGTGAAGTAGAACGACCCCGAAGCACCACCAGTGAGGCCGGTCGCATAGCCACCGCTCAGTGATTGAATGGTTGTGGCAGCCTGGATCGAAGAGTTGCACGATACGGCGTTGTTCAGGATCAGGCCTCCGGCGGCCACGAACCAAAGCTGAGTCGACGAGGTTTTGAACCAGATGTAGCTGGTTGTCATAGGCCGGGTCAAGTGATCGCGCGGAGATCGGCCAAGGTGATCCAGCGATCACGGCGAACAGCGCCAGGGCCAGTCGGCGGATCGGGGAGAGGATCCCGGATCGGCCAAGGTGATCCTGGCGGAGGGTTCGCGTAGTCGATGTCACTTGGTGTTCTCCTTCTTGGTTGTCTTCTTTGGGTCGTTCTTCTTGGGGTT
>JAGQIY010000797.1 GCA_020430865.1 Myxococcales bacterium | reverse complement strand
TGTGCCGGAGCCTGGCCGCAGCCGCCCGAGGGAGGACGCTTGAGCAACACGCAAGTCGGCGAGACGGTCGCAGGAGACTTTCGCGCATTCATCGCCTCGCGCAGCGGGAAGCTACCCAGCGCGGGAGACGAGGCCGGGGCTGGTGAGCCGAGCCACGGTGAACCCGGCTACGCGTATGTCTCGGATCGGGCGACGCGGGCGGTGTTCGACAAACTCGTCCCGATGCAGCTCGCCGTGGAAGCGGCGGTGCGTGCGTTCTGGCATCTGGAGCTCGGGCGCCTGCTGGGAGGAGCCGTGAGGGTCGGGCCCAGGCAATTTCCGCGGGTCTATCGCATCACCGAGCAGTGCGCGGGCGTGCTCGGCATCGCGGCGCCGAGCGTCTACGTCGTCAACAGTCCCTACCTCAACGCCGCGACCTATGGCACCCGGCAGCACTCCTTCGTGATGGTGCACTCGGCGCTGGTGGATCACCTGTCGGATGCGGAGCTGATGAGCGTGATCGGCCATGAATGTGGCCACATCCACAATCAGCACGTCACCTACATGACCGCCCTGCGCATGATCGAGAGCCTGGGCGGGCGCTTCAGCGCGCTGTTCAGCCTTGGCCTCAGCCTCTCGCTCCAGGCCTGGTCGCGCCGCGCGGAAATAACTTGCGACCGCGCGGCGTTGCTCTGCTGCGAGGACCTCGAGGTGGCGACTCGGGCCTTGGCGAAGCTCGCTCTGGGCTCCAAGAAGCTCTACGAGGAGCTGGATGTCGAGGTGTTCCTGGAGCAGTACGGCGAGATGCAGAGCAACGTGGGGCGCATCAGCGAGATCTTCTCGAGCCACCCCTGGCTGCCCAAGCGGGTTCTGGCGCTGAGGCAGTTCGCGGGCAGCGACTACTTCAAGCGCCACATGGGCGCTGAAGGGGGCGTGCCTCTTGGCGAGATCGATCGGGAGGTCGAAGAGATCGTGAAGGTGCTGGGATGAGCGAGGAACTCAGGGAGTTCGAGGCGCGGCGTGCGAAGCTCGTCGGCGTGCTCGAAGAGGGAGCCAGCCTGGCTCGGGAAGTGGGCTCGGAAAGCATTGCCGAGCGGATCCAAGATCAGGTGATCGAGCGCCTGCGTTCTGGGAGCTTCCACCTGGTGGTCGTGGGTGAGTTCAACCACGGCAAGACCAGCTTCGTGAATGCGCTGCTCGGTCAGGAGCTGCTGCCCGTCGGGGTGACGCCGACCACCGCGGTCATCCACCACGTGGTGCACGGCAGCGAGCCCAGCGCACGTCTGGTCTATGGGGATGACAGCGACAGCCCCTTGCCGCTAGCGGAGCTGGCGCGTTACAGCGCTCAGGATGGCGAGCCGGCCGCGGAGGATCCGCAGCTCAGCGGCGTGCGCGATCGCCAGCCGAGCTACCTCGAGCTGAGCTACCCGTCGGAGCTGCTCGAGAGCTCGATCACCCTGGTCGACACCCCGGGTGTCAACGACCTGTCCCTGACTCGCGCCGAGATCACCTATGGCTACATCCCGCGGTCGGACGCCGTGCTGTTCCTGCTCGACGCTGGGCAGCCTCTGAAGGAGAGCGAGCGGCGCTTTCTCGAACAGCAGCTGCTCGAGCGCTCGCGGGACAAGATCCTGTTCGTCGTCACCAAGGCGGACATCTGGAGCGCCGAAGAGCGAGAGCAGGCGCTGGCCTACATCGAGGGACGCCTGAAGAAGCTGGTGAAACACCCCAAGCTCTTCGCGGTCAGCGCCCAGGAGGCGCTGGCCGGCAGGGGAGGCGACCTCGAGCCCTTGGTCTCCTACCTGAAGCGATTCCTCGGGGAAGAGCGAGGAAAGATCCTGCTGGACAACGCCGCCATCGAAGGCCAGCGCGCGCTGGGCGCGCTGAGCCATGGCGTGGAGGCGCGGCGCCGCAGCAGCGCGCTCAGTCTCGTGCAACTCGAGCGACGCATCACGGCGCTCGAGCAGGAGCTGGAGGGCAACGCGCGCAGCATCGAGGAGCGCCGCCTCGAGATCCGTGAGGCCGCCGCCACGATCAAGACCGGCGCGCGCAAGGACCTGCAGCACTTCGTCTCGGACACGGTTGCGCGGCTCCCCGTGTTGCTCGCCGAGGCATCCGGAGAGGAGGTCAGGCTTCATCTCGGGGCGTTCGTCGAGCAGGCATTTCGCGACTTCCTGGAGCAGAAGACCCGCGGCATGGCGCAAGAGCTGGAGGCGCTCTCGGATCGCATGGTGGCGCTCCTGAGCGAGGAGCAGGCGTTGCAGGCGGCGGAGCTCGCCGAGGCGCTGGGCGGCTCACTGAAGGCGCCCAGCGTGGACGTGGATACGTTCGCCTACGATTTCGGGATCCTTGCGGTAATGACCGTTGGGCTAGGAGCGCTGTTCGCCAACGCGATGCTCGGCGGGGCCCTGCTGGTCGCGGCGCCTGCGCTGGCGCTCTGGCAGCGAGGTCGGACCGAGCGCGAGATCAAGCGCCGCGCCCAGGAGCTCCTGCCCGACGCTCTGCAGCGAGCGGCGGACGAAGTCTCCGGTGCCCTGGATGGGATGGTCGATGACTTCACACGCGCGCTCGATGAGTGGATCGTCAGCGCCATGCGGCAGCTCCACGTCGAGCTGGTCGAGGTGCTGCGGGCGACGCGTGCGGAGCGTCTCGAGGAGTCACGGGATCGCGAGGCGCTCCAGGCAGCGGCAGCTGCGCTGGCGGCGCGGCTGCTGGGCCTCCAGCAAGCGCTCGCCGGCTTCCGCCTGGAGCTTCCGGTCGCCGCTGGCTGAGCGGAGCCGCGAAGGGCGCTCGGACCGAGCGCGCCGCGCCTCCTGGATTGACTCGTCCGGGCGTGCCCCGTATGCGGCCTGTCATGAGTGTCGCGCGTGGCGGCCGCTTGGCGGCCGCAGATCAGGCCATGCTGGAGTTGAACCAGAGCGTGGAGGTGGACAAGCGTCTGTGGCGCGAAGACATCGACGGCTCCCTCGCCCACATCGGTGGCCTCGAACGCGCAGGGATCCTCAGTCGGTCCGAGGCGCAGACGCTGCGTGACGGACTCGCACAGGTCGCGGGGGAGATCGAGTCTGGTCGGATGCACTGGGATCCGGTCAAGGAAGACGTGCACATGAACATCGAGGCACGCCTCGTGGAGATCGTCGGCGCCGTCGGCGGAAAGCTTCACACCGGGCGCTCTCGCAACGATCAGGTGGCGACGGACCTGCGGCTCTTCGCGAAGCGCCGTGCCCTAGAGATCCTGGAGGCGCTGGACGGTCTCGGCAGCGTGATCCTGAGCCGCGCCGAAGAGCAGATCGACGTGCTCATGCCGGCGTACACGCACCTGCAGCGCGGACAGCCGAGCCGGCTCTCGCACCACCTGATGGCCTGGCAGGAGATGCTGTGGCGGGACCGCGGGCGCCTGGTCGCGGCGATCGAGCGTCTCGACGAGAGCCCTCTGGGAGCTGGCGCCGTGGCAGGCACGGGGTTCGACCTCGATCGCCACGCCGTGGCCCAGGCGCTGGGCTTCGCCGCGCCGATGCGCAACTCGCTCGATGCAACCGCCAGCAGAGATTTCCTCATGGAATTGGTCTCGGCGCTCGCCATCCTCGGCGTACACCTGTCGCGCATCGGTGAGGAGATCGTGCTCTGGAGCAGCTCGGAGTTCGGCTTCATCGAGTTGTCGGACGGCTTCTCGACCAGCTCCTCGATGATGCCGCAGAAGAAGAACCCCGACGTCGCGGAGCTGGTGCGGGGGAAGGCGGCGCTGCTGATCGGCGCCAGCACCAGCTTGCTCGTGCTGGAGAAGAGCCTGTGCTTTGGCTATGGGCGCGAACTCCAGGACGACAAGCGGCCGCTGTTCGACTCCTGTGACAACGCGCGCATCGCCCTGAACGCGCTGGCCGGAGCGATCCAGACGGCGCGCTTCGCCCGCCAACGGCTCGAGGGCGCCCTCGAACGGGGACACCTGACTGCGACCGATCTGGCCGACTACCTGGTGACTCGAGGGGTGCCTTTCCGAGAGGCTCACCACGTCGTGGGCGGCCTGGTGCGCAAGGCGTCGGAGCGGGGCGTCGAGCTGTCCCAGCTGGCGAGTGACGAGCTCGTGGAGGCGCATCCGAGCCTCGCGGGTGAGGACGTCCGCAGCGCCTTGGATCCTCGGACGGCCGTGGAACGCCGCGCGCTGTTCGGCGGGCCTGCCAAGGCCCGCGTACTCGAAGCGATTGCGGATGCACGCCAGCGCTGGAGTCAGAACGAGAGCGCCGCGGGCGCCTGATACACCCACTTCTTCTTGCCGGGCTCGGCGCTGTCGAAGGTGCCGAGCTGCCAGAGCACGACGCCCGTGATGGCGAGCGCGCTGGCGCCCACGATGGCGTAGGTAGCCCAATCGGGCCACCCTGCCTCGTGATCGAACTCCTGCGCTGGACCGGCGTAGTCGAGCTGGAGGTTCGGTGACCAGGTGACCCACGCGGAGCAGCGCGAGCCGCTGCAACGTCGCACCTGGACGCGAGCGCCGACCGTCGGACCCGGTAGCGGTCGCGCCATGAGCCAGCGTTCGCAGCCGACGCTCTTCAGGCTCGCTCCAGCGGTCGGCGCGCGGCGCAGCGCTGCGAATTCATCCTCGGAACAGCGCTCGCTGGGGTTGATGGGCAAGGGGAGGTTCGGGGTCTCGGCGCTCAGCTCGACCCAGGCGGCGTGGAGGGGCCGATCGTGCCGGGTGACCCGTACGTGGTGCAGCCCGGGGGCGAGTCGCAGGCGCGAGATGCGGGTCACCGAAGCAGCGCCGTCGACGCTCAGCTCCGCTCCCGGTGGTATTTCTACACGGAATTCAATGGGCGACGGCGGTTGGCTGTCCAGCCCACCGAGGGCCGCCTCGTCGACCCCCAGCGTGCGTCCACCGTCCAGTATCGTCGCTGCGCGCAGCGCGGCCTCGGCGGCAGATTTCGTTTCCGTGGTCCGGGCCAGGAGCTGCGCCTCGAGGCGCAGGCACTCGGCCATCTGCCAGGCCGCCTGGGGTAGCTCGGGATGCCGGCGCAGCATGCGTTGCGCATGACCGACCTGGGCCCGTGCCTCGGTGTCCTGGAGGCTTCCGCTCAGCGTCCTGGCGCGTTCGAGGGCCGCTTCGACCTGTGTCGCGACGCGCCTTGGATACGGGCTGGCTGCCCGTGCGGCTGAGCTCGGTTTCCGCGTCGCCAGGCCGTGGGCGAGCTCATAGCTCTCCAGCGCGAGGTGCTGGTGCGGCGTCGGGGCGCTCGCACCTAGCCATACCAGGACCCACGCCGCGCTCATGCACCGCACCCACTTCGTCCCGATCTCCAGCTGCGTCCCGAAGCGAGAAACGAGCTGGGAGGCGTAAGGGGGAAGCGCAGAGGAGTCGGGAGCACGGGAGTCGGGTGTCGTGTCGTGGCCGCAGTGGCGTGAAGGGCGCTGCTAGCATACCTGCAAAGGCGCTCGCCGCGACTCATCCGGCGAACCCGACCGATTCGGGGAGCGCGCACGCGGTGCTGCCGGGTCGAGAACCTGCAGGCGCTCGGCGCGCAACGAACGGACGCCGCTTATGCATGGGCTTCACGATGCGCCCTCACCCCCGAACCCGCCTGGGGAGCCGCTCGCGGCCGCCGCGGCGACGAGTGCCGACCCAGATGCATTCGCTTGGAGAGATTGGCCGTGTTTCCGCCCGAGTCGAGTCCTGGTACGCTGAAGAGAATGCGAGGTGAGCGAGCGCTGCGGGGCAGGCTCCCTCTAGGAGGAACGTCGAGTGCAACTGGATTTCGCCGCACGAGAACTGACCGTCAAACTCGTGTACTACGGGCCGGCGCTCAGCGGTAAGACCACGAACCTGCAAGCGTTGCATCAGGCGTCGGATACCGAGAGCTCGGGGCGTCTGATGACGCTCGAGACGAAGGACGACCGAACGTTGTTCTTCGACCTGCTCCCCCTGACCTTCAAGGGAACCGGTGGGCTGTCGGTCCGCCTCAAGGTGTTCACCGTGCCGGGACAGGTGATCCACGCTTCCACTCGGCGTCTGGTGGTGCAAGGCGCTGATGGCGTCGCCTTCATCGCGGACAGCCAGGAGAGCGAGACGCAGCACAACGCCGAGTCCTTCATGGACCTGAAGGAGAACCTCAAGGCCAACGGCCTCCTGCTCAAGCAGATGCCGCTGATCATCCAGTTCAACAAGCGCGACTTGACCGACATTCGCAGTGACGCGGAGATCGCCGAGTTGGCTGCCCA
>JAGQIY010000079.1 GCA_020430865.1 Myxococcales bacterium | reverse complement strand
TACGCATATCCTGTTGCCGCCGCAAGCCTCGCTCTGGCGGCGCCCTTCTCGATGGAGCTCTTGAAGCCCGTCGGTGGGCTCGCTCCAGAGCTGCGGACGCCTGGACGCCCCCGCCCCGAGCGCACGTTTTGGGCGTTCTGGCGGGATAGCAGTCTCCACGAGATGTACTTGGCCCTTGATCGTGCTGACCGCCTTGCGGGTGAGACCGCTGTGCGCGATCGCAGCCTCGCGCACGCTTACGAGGAATACGCAGCACTACGGACACTCGATCCGCAGGGAAATCCCCGCCGTTCCGCCGGCATCCCCGAACGAGACTTCAAGGGACACACGGCGGTAACGCTGTCTCATCTTGCTCTCTGGGAGGAGGACGGCGTACTCACGACCACTGGCCGGCACTTGGTGCACATTGGCCGCCTTTTCGGAGCCTCATCGGCGCCGTTCCGAGACGCATTCGCACGACAGGCGCTCCTCGCGGGTCGCCACTACGAGTTCGTGAAGCTCGTCTATGAGTTCCAACGGGACCGACCTGGCACCTACGCGACCGCTGACGAGTTCGCACAGGCGCTTGAGACGTCTTTGGAGGACGAAGGTCTTCTTCGACGTCTTCCGAACCGGCGGACCACCGGCAGCCGACGGTTCTTCAAGGCGGAGTTGACGTTCTGGGGAGTCATGTTGGGGATCATTCGGAAGCGTGGGCGCTCCTACGTCGTGCCTGGTGTAGGGCTTGATTTTGACTGGCCACGGATTCTCGACCTTCTCGCTGGGAGTGACGTCCTTGGATGAATACTCGAACAATAATGCAAGCATTAGGTGCCAGCGGAGGGGAAGCTGATGGCAAGTAAGACCGACTCCTCGGCACAGGCAAGTCTGGGGTTCTCCAACGGCACGGCGACGGGGACGCCTGGCCCTGTTGAGTGTCTGGGCACCAAGTTCGGTAGTGATCTGGAAAGGCGCGAGCACTTCCTCGGGCTTCTCGCAGAGAAGCTCAAGAACCCTGAGTTCCGCACGGCGCTCGGCTTTCCCGCCGGAAGCGATGAAGCCATCCTGCGGATGTCCGACCCGCCCTACTACACGGCATGCCCGAATCCGTTCTTGGAGGACTTCGTCCGTGTGTATGGCAAGTCCGACGACCTTGGCGAGCCGTACGAGCGCGAGCCCTTCGCGGTCGACGTCAGCGTGGGAAAGAGCGACCAGCTCTATAAGGCGCACGGTTACCACACCAAGGTTCCGCACCTCGCAATCGTGCCATCGATACTGCACTACACTCGGCCCGGCGACATCGTCCTGGACGGCTTCTGTGGCTCGGGAATGACGGGGCTCGCTGCGCAATGGTGCGGGACCGCACCCGCAAGCTATCGCCAGAAGCTTGAGGCCGATTGGAAGGCCGCGGGTCACGCAAAGCCCCAGTGGGGCGCGCGCAAGGTGGTGTTGAACGATCTCGGGCCGGCAGCTTCGTTCATCGCGGCCGGCTACAACCTGCCCTTTGACGTGGAGAGCTTCGAGCAAGAGGCGCGGCACCTGCTGAGCGATGTCGAACGCGACTTCGGCTGGATGTACGAGTGTCTACACACGGATGGGAAGACTAAGGGTCGAATCAACTACACGGTCTGGAGTGAGGTTTTCTCGTGTCCTCAGTGCGCAGGTGAAGTGAATTTCCTGGAGGAAGCTCTCGATGAGGACTCCAAGAGGACTAGGAGTGGCTTTCCCTGCCCTCACTGCGGGATCGAGCTGAACAAGGATCGTCTTGAGCGGTCCTTCGAGACCCGCTTGGATCCCATCACCAGGGAAACCTGGAAGCGCATTGAGCTGCGACCCGTGAAGCTCAACTACAACGTCGGCGCGACTACGTACGAGCGCCCGCTCACGGAGGCAGACCGAGCCACGCTGAGTCGGATCGACGAGTTGCCGTTTCCGGAAGAAGTGCCGAGCACGCCGTTCCCAATCGCAGACATGTACCACGGTTCGCGGTTGGAGCCGAAGGGCTTCTCACGCGCCCACCACCTCTTCCTTCCGCGCGCCGCGCATGCACTGGCGGCGCTTTGGCGAAATGCCCACGCCATTCGCGACGCGGGTACTCGTCGGATGGCGATCTGGTTTGTCGAGCAGGCGATCTGGGGAATGTCGGTGCTGGCTAGGTATGCTCCGACACACTACTCGCAAGTGAATCAGTACCTTAACGGCGTCTACTATGTGGGTTCACAGATCGTGGAGGTGAGCCCCTGGTACATCCTATACGATGAGGCCAAGCGATCCTCGAAGCTCCCCCGGCTAGTGAAGTCGTTCACGCCCATGCCGGCGAACCTCGGCTCGGCGATGGTGCAGACGGGTGACTGCGCATCGATTCCGATTCCTGACAAGAGCATCGACTACATCTTCACTGACCCGCCGTTCGGCGAGAACATCTATTACGCAGACCTGAACTTCCTGGTCGAAGCGTGGCATGGGGTGAGGACCGCCACCGCGAACGAAGCCATCGTCGATCAGGCCAAGAAGAAGGGGATCCACGAGTATCAGGAGCTGATGCGCCGGTGCTTCGAGGAGTACCACCGCGTGCTCAAGCCCGGCCGCTGGATGACCGTCGTCTTCAGCAACTCGAGCAACGGGATCTGGCGCGCGATCCAGGAGGCGATGGGCACCGCGGGATTCGTCGTCGCTGACGTGCGCACCCTCGACAAGAAGCAGGGCTCGTATCGCCAGGTGACGAGCTCGGCGGTGAAGCAGGATCTCGTCATCTCGGCCTACAAGCCGACCGAGGCTCTGACCCACCGCTTCGAGCTCGGTCACGCGACTTCAGAGGGGGCCTGGGCCTTCGTGAAGGAGCACCTCGGCAACGTCCCGGTCTTCGTCGGGCGGGCCAGCGAAGGTGAGGTCGTCGCGGAGCGCACGGCGCAGATGCTGCTCGACCGGATGATCGCCTTCCACGTGCAGCGCGGCATCAGCGTGCCCCTATCGGGCCCCGAGTTCCTGCAGGGGCTCGGGCAGCGCTTCCCCGAGCGTGACGGGATGTACTTCCTGCCCGACCAGGTGGCGGAGTACGACCGCAAGCGGACGAGCGTCAGCGAGCTGCGCCAGCTCAGCCTCTTCGTCAACGATGAGGCGAGCGCCATCCAATGGGTGCGGCAGCAGCTGCAGGACAAGCCCCAAAGCTTCCAGGACCTGACGCCGCAATACATGCGCGAAGTCCAGGCGTGGGCGAAGCACGAGGAGACGGTCGAGCTGAAGACCATCCTCGAGCAGAGCTTCCTCCACTACGACGGGCGCGGTCCCGTGCCGAGCCAGATCCACCGCTACCTCTCGACGAACTACAAGGACCTGCGCAACCTCGAGAAGGACGACCCGCGGCTCGTCGAGAAGGCGCGCGACCGCTGGTACGT
>JAGQIY010000078.1 GCA_020430865.1 Myxococcales bacterium | reverse complement strand
GTCGAAAGTTACCGCGCGGATGTTGCCTGAATCGCTCACGCTCGTTTTCTCCTCCGCTTCGAGGGACTCAGCCGAACAGGCCCTTGAGTTTTTCCATGAAGCTCCGCTGCTGTGGCTGCAGGTCTTCCCCGAGTTCCTGCCCCAGCTCGACGAGCAGCTCTCGAGCGCGATCGCTCAGCGCGGCGGGGACCTCCACGAAGACCTCGATCAGCTGATCGCCCTTCCCACTGCGGAGACGGTGGGTGATGCCCTGGCCGCGGAGCCGAAGCACGCTGCCCGACTGCGTCGCCGGAGGAACGCGCACCTTCGCCTTGCCCGCCAGGGTCGGTACGGTGATCTCGCCGCCCAGCGACGCCTGCACGTAGCTGATGGGGACGCGACAGCGGACGTCGTCTCCATCCCGCTCGAACAGCTCGTGGGGCAACACCACCACCTGGATCTCGAGATCGGAGAAGCCTCCGCCGGGCTTGATACGGTTGCCCTCACCCTCGACCACGCGAGCCGTGCCGCTCTCGATTCCCGCAGGCAAATTCACTTCGAGGGTCCGCGTCTGTTTGGTGAGCCCTTTGCCGCGACAGCTGACGCACGGGGTTTGAGCCATCTTTCCTCGCCCAAAACACGTGGGGCAGGGGCGCTCGAGCGGGATCGGAATGACTCCAGAGCTCTTGACCTTGCCGCGACCGCCGCAGTTCCTGCAGCTGGTGAGCGGCGTGCCCGGAGCGGCGCCGCTGCTGCCGCAGGTCTTGCAGTGGTCCAGGCGGGCGTAGCGGATCTCCCGGCTGGTGCCGAGGGCGGCCTCTTCGAAGCTCACTTCGAGGCGGTACTCGACCTTCTTGCGATCTGGGTTCTTGATGCCGAAGGCGCTCAGGATGTCGCCCATCACACCGTCGACGTTGCTCAGATCGATGAAGTCCTCGATGCCGGTGGCTGCCACGCCGCCGCGCTCGAAGGGATTCGTGCCGAAGCGGTCAAAGTTCGCGCGGTGTCCGGGATCGGAGAGGATCTGGTAGGCGCGGTTGACCTCGGCGAAGCGGGCCTGGGCCGTCGGGTCGTCCTGGTTGCGATCCGGGTGGTGCTTGATCGCCGCCCGACGGAAGGCCGCCTTGATCTCCTCCTGGGTGGCGTCTCGACGCACGCCGAGCAACTCGTACGGATCCCGCACGAGTCCTGACATAGCACACCGGGGGAGCCGGGATATCCGTCGGTGGAATCCCTGGGCGCAAGCCGATTGCAGTGACGGAGGCCTAGAACTACCCTCCGCGGGGCATGCCCGAGACTGACGACGACGATGAACGGCGTCGCGCCCCGCGAGCTCCCATCGAGCTCAAGGTCGAATACAAGCGCTTGAACACCTTCTTCGCGGATTACACGAAGAACATCTCGCGTGGCGGAACCTTCATCGGCACCCAGCGTCCTCTGGCCGTGGACACGGAGTTCGTGTTCGCGCTGACGGTGCCGAACCTCACCGAACCGCTGCGTCTGCGCGGCAAGGTGATCTGGGTGGTGCCCACGGAGGAGGCCACGAAGGGGAACCCCGCCGGCATGGGCATCGAGTTCCAGTACACCGGGGACGACGAGCGCGCGGAGAAGGAGACCGTCGTCGAGCGGTTGCTCGCCGATCAACTGGGCGAGCACCTGGCCACGAAGCTGCTCGGGCGAAAGCCGCGGAGCTAGTGCCCTATCGAGACGCAGCGTTTGGACGTCGAGCCTCGAGGCGGGGCGCCAGGTGGAACGAGCGATTCAGGCGCACCAGGGACTCGAACACCCTGAGGCGCC
>JAGQIY010000796.1 GCA_020430865.1 Myxococcales bacterium | reverse complement strand
TCGAAGCGTCCCAGGACTCCCAGCATCGCAAGCAGCGCGACGATCGCCATCCAAGCGGTCAGGATCACGACCGGCGCGCGCGGAGTGCGCCCGGCGTTCGCCTTCCGCAGCGCCAGCGTGAAGCCGAACACGCAGGCGAGCACCGTCGCCACGAATGAGAGCAAGTAGGCCTGAGAGGGGATGATCGTCGCCATGGACCGTTCGAGTCGTAGAAACCAGCAGCTCCGCTTCTAGCAGGCAGAGCGTCGACGTATCACGACGAAGGTGCTGGGCGCTTGCGCTGTCCTGACCACGGCCGCATCGCTGCTGCCAGTAGCAGGCGGTCCCCGACTTCTCGGTCAGCTGGGCTTCGACTGCTCGGGGTCTGCTCGGTCTCCGGAATAGATGGCTTCGCGCACGAAGAGGTCCTCCAGCGTCGCGTGGTGCGCCTGCACCTCGACCACCCCCGCTCCGTTCTCCAGCGCGAGCCTCAGCACTCGATCGACGCGCTCCGACGCGACCTCGACGGTCGTGCGCTCCCCGGCGCGGCCCAGGCGCGCGCCCCCTGCCTCGAGCTGCTCTTGAAGCGCTGCCGACACGGAGTCCAGGACGATCTGTGTCTCGTTCGCTCCAATGTTCAGCAGCTCGCTCAACGCGCCGCTCACCACCACCTCCCCCTTGCGCAGGATCGTCACGCGATCGCAGAGCGCCTCCACATCCGCGAGGATATGTGTCGAGAAGAAGATGGTCCGACCGTTTGCGCGCTCTTCGAGGATTAGATCCTTCACTTCCCTGCGCCCCACGGGGTCCAGGCCGCTCATCGGCTCATCCAGGATGAGCAGCTCCGGATCGGCGACCAGCGCGGCTGCCAGCCCGGTACGCTGAAGCATGCCCTTCGAGAGGCGCCGCACCTGGCGGTCTGCGGCGTACCAGACGCCGGTACGTTCCAGCACCTGTCGCGCGCGATCGCGGCACGCCTTTCCCCTGACTCCCGACAGCTCGCCGCACATCTCCACGAACTCCAGCGGAGTGAGATACGGATAGACGTAGGGATTTTCCGGAAGGAAACCAACGCGGGACAGCACTCGGGGACGCCCGACCGGTTCACCCATCAGCAGCGCGCGCCCCGAGCTGGGCGAGATCAGCCCAGTGAGCATCTTGATGGTGGTGGTCTTGCCGGCGCCGTTCGGCCCCAGAAAGCCAAAGATATCGCCGGCGTGGACCTCGAAAGAGACGCCGCGCACAGCCTCCACCCGACGCATCCAGAAGCCCTGGCGAAATGTCTTCGCGAGTTGCTCGACCTGGATCAACGGAGCCGCCACGATGCTCACACGTTAGCTCAAATCGAGGAGCGGGCGGGGCAACTCCTTGCCTCCCGGCGCGGGTCCTCCGATCGGCTCGGCGCACCGAGCCATGCGGACCGCCCGGCGCGTGAACGGGTCATCCCTTGGCTTCAGCAACGCTGCCAAAGTCCAGCCACCGTGCGTGTGGAACGGGCTGTCAGAAGCTGAGTCGAGCGAGCGTCGCTCGTCACGGCTGCCTTGAGCAGCACGCCGTCCGGCTTTTTTCGCGGAATCGAGCGCTCGCATCCAAGCCGAGTGTTTCGAAGTCAGCGGGTAAAGTGATACAACGCGCCGCCGGGAGACAGTTTGAGTAGCTCCCGCGGCGAGGAAACATGAGAACGAGAGCTGGTTTTGCGTCCTTCCTTGCACTGTGCAGCATCGCCGGTGCCGCCCACGCCCAGACCCCCGGAGAGCCGGCGCCGCCCGG
>JAGQIY010000077.1 GCA_020430865.1 Myxococcales bacterium | reverse complement strand
CCGACGACAAAGTCGTGAGCGGCGCTGACCAGGAGCACGAGAAGGAACGCGCTCAGCTTGACGATGACCATCTTGCCGAAAGGAGACTGCAGCCACTCGGCACGCGTGAAATCCGACAGCCGGACGCCGCGAGCCCACAAGTTGGACGTGCCGGTGATCGCCAGAATGACGAAGCATGCCCACCCGACGTTGCGAAAGCGCTCACCGGTTTCACGCAGGAAGACGGCCGCATCCGAGCTTCCACCTCGCCGCAGCCACGGCACAATCACCAGGACGAGGAACAGCATGCCTCCGATCCACACCGTGGCGGCGAGGATGTGGAGCCAGACCGAGAACACGTACAGCGCGTGCATCGCTACGCCCGCCGTCTCGACTCGAGTCTGCTGTCCAGGTGCTCCTTGAGTGCGACAGCGTTGTTGTGCTCGATGTCCCTGGCCGCGAACACCAGCGTCACGGTGCCTCGGGCGCAGAGCTCGATGAGCTCGGCGAGGCGATCCTCGTGCTGCTCCAGCTCACGAAGATACTCCCGCTTGAACGACGACCACTTCGACGGATCGTGGCTGAATCGGCCGCGCAGCTCGGTGCTGGGAGCCACGTCCTTGAGCCATGCGTGGAGGCTCGCCGCCTCCTTGGAGACTCCTCGCGGCCAGATCCGGTCGACCAACACTCGGTAGCCGTCCGAGCGAGCCGGGGCCTCGTAGATCCGCTTCAGCTTGACTGGGCTACTCGTGTGGTGGGTCATGGGCATGGTCCTCGGAGAGCACATCGAGCGCGATCAGCGAGTGTGCGAAGGCCCCTCCGGCGCGCATCTCCGCGGCGACCCAGATCGCCTCCATGATCTCATCGGGCGTCGCTCCGTCACGCGTGGCGGCCTTCGTATGGCCGCGGATGCAGTAAGGGCACTGGGTCACATGGGCGACGGCCACCGCGATGAGCTGCTTGTGCTTGCGGGAGAGCGCGCCCTCTCGAAACACCGCCTTGCTGAACTCGCTGAACGCCTCCGCGGCTTCTGGGGCGAGCTCCCTGCGGCGCTTCGTGTGTTGGGCCGTTGCCTTCGGGAAGATGTCGTCGTTCATGATTGTGTCGTCCGGCAGATTGAGGTCGCCGCGGGGCGTCGGTCTTCGCAGGCGTCTGCCACGAGGTCGAGCGCCGCGTCGCCCACCCGCTCCTGGATGAACCCAAAGAGCACGCGTTCCTCGAACCGAACGTGGTCTCGGAGCAGGGCTCCGAACCGGTGGAGCCGGGTCGAAACATCCTGCCGGTCCTCGACGACGAGCCGGCGAAGCTCAGCATGTTCGTTCCGGGTTCGCGCCGCCAGGTCGGCGCCGCCATGTTGCTCGACGGCGGGCAGCAAGAGCCTCTCCTCGATGGCGAAGTGAGGAGCCAACTCGCCGTGGAAGCGGTGCACGACTTCGTTCCAGACGCGAGGCGCGGCCGTACCATCACCGGCCGCGGCCCGCGTCGCCCGGCGTGCGAGGACCAGCGCCTGGTGGTGGTCGTCGCTGAGGTCTCTAAGCCTGCGATCGCGGTTCATCCGTTGGAGCCCTCGCCAACGCGCCCTGTCCGGTTCGCTGGCGGGCCGAGGGTTAGCAGGAATGTGCTGTCCAACACGGCGTGCACGTCATGCCGAAGGCCGGCACCGAGCACGAGGACATGGCCAACCGACAGCTCCACGGCTCGGTCGGGCAGTTGCAAGCGAATCTGGCCCGACACGGTCTGCACTGATGCCGTGACGTTGGCGTGATGCTCGGAGATCGTGTCGCCGGCCTTGAGCACCACGACGACGATGCGGAGGTCGGGCGTGTGGACGAGCGTCCGCGCGGTATGGCCCTCACGAGCGTATGCGCCCTCGGCCCTTAGCTCCTCGGCGATTCTCTGGAGATCAAAAGCGACGCCATGCTCTGGCGAAGTCAACATGCTCATGCGCTCTCACTCCGTGTTCCGGTCCCCGTGGCAACGGCATGGGGGCCGTTCTGACGACGGCGCTGGCGCAGCTCTTCCATCACCTGCGTCTGCGTCTCGCGGGAAAGCATGTCTCGCACGGCTGGAAAGAGAATGGCCTCTTCAAGTGCAAGGTGTTGTTCGAGATCGACCTCCAGGTCCGCAGCCACTCCCGCCAGCGCGCGCCTGCTGTCCTGGTCGCTGGGATCTCTGCCGACCTCGGCCACCACACCGAGCAGCGCCTCGATCTTCGGGGCGTGGCCCTGGTGCTGGTCCTCCATCTTGTCGAGGGCCCGGTCCACCTCTGACGACAGTCCACGCAGGCGCGGTGCGATGCTCT
>JAGQIY010000795.1 GCA_020430865.1 Myxococcales bacterium | reverse complement strand
CGCACCGGGGTGCGCCTCGACCATGGCTCGCGCACCTCGAGCGTCAACGCGTTCACGGACCACACGAGCCGCTCTCGAGCGCTCACTCCACCACCGAGCTACGCTGGACCAGCGAGTCGCCGCATGGGGGACGAGGTCACGCCGCGCTTCGACGCCTATTCCAGGCTGATCGCCGAGGCCGAGCGCCAGACTCGGCCGTCATCACGCGGCTGACCCTCACCCCCGAAAAACCTCGAGACCGCGTCCAGGCGTTCTCCCGGTCTCGAATCCAGGACGGGTCGCCGAGCGCTCGCGCCTGAGCCGAAACGTTCAGGATACTTGAACTGTGCGGTCGACGCGCCACGCTTCGAGCATCGAGGGATCGCGCGCGTGACGTCGAGGTGTCTTACTTTTTCGCGCCCGAACCGATAGGAGTAAGGGTGTATGGCGTCTTCTTTCCGACGGGTGTTGTTGGTGATGGGAGCGTGCGCGGGACTGGCGTCGGTGCCGCTCTGCCCCGAGCAAGCGGCGGCACAGAGCAAGGACGATCTGGCGAAGGCTCGGCGCCTGTTCCGTCAGGGGCTCAGCCTCGAAGCGGCGGGTGATTTCGCGGGTGCGCTCGCGAAGTTCGAGGCCGTGGCGCGCGTCAAGCTGACTCCCCAGGTGCGTTTCCACATGGGGCGCTGCAAAGAGGAGCTGGGGAGGCTGAACGAGGCCCTCGGTGACTACCGCCTCGCGGAGTACGAGGCGCGCGAGGCGGGGGCGAAGGAGCTCCCGGAGATCAGCGCCGCCAAGGAGAAGCTCGAGGCGCGAGTGCCGAAGCTGGTGATCACCATCGGAGAAGGGGCGGAGGGCGCGAAGATCGAGCTAGACGGCGTCGAGCTCGGGGCCGCGAAGGTCGGCAAGGAGACCGTCGTGGATCCGGGGCAGCACACCGTCGTCGTTCGGTTGCCGAACGGAGGACGCTGGGAAGAACAGGTGGACGTCGCCGAGGGGGAGTCGAAGTCCCTCGAACTGGTTCCTCCCGAGGATTTGCAGGTGGAAACTCCTGGCGGCGGAGACGACATCCCCGAGCTCCCTCCGGACGAACCCGATCCGCAGCCGAAGCCCGAGGAGAGCTCCTCGCCAGTGCCGTGGATCATCGGAGGCGTCGGGGCTGCCAGTCTCGTCGCGTCGGGCGTCTTCTTCATGCTGAAGAACGGCGCCGAGAGCGATCTCGATGGCACCTGCCGCGGCAGTGTGTGTCCGAAATCGGTGGAAGATACCCAGTCCTCCGGTGAGAGCTATGCTTTGTGGACCAACGTGACACTGGGGATCGGCGTCGTGGGCATTGGCGTCGCCGCCGTGATGCTGCTCACCGGTGGCAACAGCTCGCCGGATCCCGCCCGTGAGGCCAAGGGGCTCAAGTGGGACGTGGGCACCACCAAGGCGTTCTCCGGAGTTCGCCTCAGCGGGCAGTTTTGACAAGGACTTAGACTGATGAATCCCTCCAAACGCGTGTTCTGGCGTTCTCTGGCTCTGACCAGCCTGTCTGCGTCGCTGATCGTCGCGTGCTCGTTCCCAGAGCACAGCTTCATCGACGACAGCGAGTTCTACGGCTCCGGGGGAACCGGCGCCTCGGGAGGTTCGGCGGGTCTCGGGGGCACCGGCAACAACACGAGCGGTGGCGCCGCCGGGGATGGCGGCGCTGGCGCTGTCGGCGGGAGTGCTGGAACGAGCGCCGGCGGGAGCGCCGGTTCCGCGGGGATGGGAGGCGCCGGTGGAACCACCGGCGGCACCGCCGGCATGGCTGGATCCGCGGGCAGCTCGGGAGGTACGGGGCTCGAGGACTGCACCAACGGCGTCGATGACGATGGCGACAACAAGGCCGACTGCGAGGACGCGAAGTGCCAGAGTGTCGGCTACCAGTGTCTGGCGCTACCGTCGGGGTGGGATGGCCCCGTCGCGCTCTACGAGGGCCCGAACACCAGCGTGAGCTGCAGCGGAGGCTTCACGACGCTGGGGCCTGGCGGGGGCAAGGACCTCAACGCACCCAACGCGGCCTGCTCCGCCTGCACCTGTGGGGCGCCGAGCGGGACCATCACCTGCAAGTTCCCGGACATCAGCGTCTACGAGAACGCCTCGTGCGGCAGCGGGAACCGCTGGACCTTCAGCGGCTCCGATCTCGAGATGAACGGCGTGAAGTCCGGTGACTGCTTCGGCGCGCAGGATCCATTCGTCGGACCGAACGGTGAGCTCCCGAACGCCTCCGCCACCACTCGCCCGCCAACGACGGGCGGTTCCTGCGTGCCCGGCGGCGGCGCGCCCACGACGCCCACGGCAACCTGGAACACGAACGCCCGGAGCTGCGCGCAGACGGTGACGCCCACTGGCTGTGGCAGCAACACCTGCGTGCCACCCACCGCCGGCATCTTCAACGGCGGCCAGTGTGTCTACAAGGACGGCGATCAGAGCTGTCCCACGGGGGCGTTCACCTTCAAGCACCTGTACTACACCGACTACGACGACACGCGCGGCTGCGGCGCTTGCACTTGTGGGACGCCAACCGACGTCACCTGCAACGGGTCCAAGCTCGAGGTCTGGACCGGGAGCGGCTGCAGCGGCTCACCCGACGGCACCGTGTCCACGCCCGGTACGACGTGTGCTCCGGTCAGCACCTCTTCGGACAAGTCCTTCAAGTACACCGCCGGCACCGCGAGCGGTGGCAACTGTCCACCCGATGGTGGACAACCCACGGGTGGCGCGACGCCGAAGACCCCGGTCACGTTCTGCTGCACCAAGTGAGCGGCGCAAGGCTCGGCAGTGAACCATGCTTCGCGTAGAGACGTCCTGCGTCTCCTGCTCGGCGCGCCGCTGGCGGCAGCCTGCCAGAAGCACCTGCCTCGGCGTGAAATCCCTGGAGAAATCAAGGGAGCGCGTTTTCGGCTCGGGCATCGCTTGCGCGACGCGACCGTCGAGCGTGCCGCAGGGAAACCAACGCGGATCGGCGTCGCGATCGTCGGTGCGGGGCCGAGCGGCCTCTCTGCGGCCTGGCGCCTAGAGCGCGAAGGCGTCGCGGACTTCGTCGTCTTCGATCTGGAGGCTCAGGCGGGTGGGACCTCCGCGTTCGGGACCGAGGGCGCCGTTCCGCATCCCTGGGGAGCTCACTACGTCCCGGTGCCTCGGCGTCAGACTTCCGCCCTGTATCGCTTGCTCAGCGAGATGAACGTGCTCGAACCGGACGTGGACGCTCCCCCGAGGGCCCTCGAGCAGATGCGCATTCGCGCGCCGGAAGAGCGTCTCTTCATCGACGGAGCCTGGCACGAAGGGCTGTTCCCAGGGGTGGGGGCGAGCGCAGAAGACTGGCGGCAACTGAAGGCGTTCGAAGCCGAGGTGGCGCGCTGGGTGGCGTTCCGCGACCCCCAGGGACGCCGAGCCTTCGATCTACCAATGACCCGCGCGTCGGATGCACCCGAGGTACGCGCGCTGGACAAGCAGAGCGCCGCGCAGTTGCTCGCGTCGCTTCAGATCACCTCTCCCCGCGTGCGCTGGTACGTCGAGTACGCCTGCCGTGACGACTATGGACTGGATCTGGAGCACACGAGCGCGTGGGCCCTGATGCTGTACTTCTGCAGCCGCGTGCCCGCCCCCGGAGCGGAGTCTGCGCCATTCGTCACCTGGCCCGAAGGCAACGGGCACCTGGTGCGGCACCTGACCGACGTCGTGGGGCCGCGGCTCGAGCTTGGGCGCATGGTGACGGACGTGGTGCCGGGTGAGGAGAGCGTGGAGTTCAGCGTGTACTCTCCGGACGGCGGACTCCGCCGGTACGTAGCCGATCACGTGATCCTGGCGCTGCCGAAGTTCATCGTGCCTCGGATCCTGAGACCTTTCCGTGAGGTACCGCCAGCGCACCTGTCGGAGTTCTCGTATGGCGTCTGGATGGTGGCAAACGTCCACGTTCGGAGACCGCCGAGGAGTCGCGGCTTCGACCTGGCTTGGGACAACGTGCTCTACGACAGCCCCGCGCTGGGCTACGTCGTGGCCTCCCATCAGACCCTGCACGATCGCGGGCCGTCCGTGTGGACCTACTACCACCCCCTGACCGATGCGGATCCCAAGCAAGCTCGAGAGCGCTTGCTCGCGGCGGATCACCGCGGGCTCACCGACGCCATCGTCGCAGACCTGTCGCGGGCCCACCTCGACTTCGAAGCGTGCGTCGAGCGCATCGACGTCTGGCGCTGGGGCCACGCGATGGTGCGGCCTCGCCCGGGCTTCGTCTGGGGCGGCGGGAGGGAGAAGGCGAGCGAGTCTCTGGGGCGCGTGCACTTCGCACACTCGGATCTGTCTGGCATCGCGCTCTTCGAGGAGGCGCAGCAGCGCGGGATCCAGGCGGCGGATCGCGTGCTGATGGCGCGAGGTCAGTCGCCTCGAGCCTTCGACTGATCGAGCGCTGGAAAAGACAAGTCGACGCGCCTGTAATACAGTTCGCTGGTCGTGACGGTGAGCACCTCTCCAGCCGAGACCCGCGCCGGGACCGCGGCGCCGGCGCCCGCGCTCGGCCCCTGGCTCTGGGGGGCGCGCGTCGACATCGGTGTCTTCGCCGGGAGCGCCGCGTTCGCCCTCGTCTGCATCTTCGTGATGCGCTACGCCGGCATCGCCCCCGGCGCCTTGCCGCCCTGGGCCTGGCTGGTGTTCGTGCTCGGGATCGACGTGTCTCACGTCTACTCGACGTTGTTTCGGACCTACCTCGATCGTGAGGAGCTGGCGCGGCATCGCGTGCGCTACGTGGCGCTTCCGCTCATCGCCTATGCCCTCGGAGTCGCGCTGTATGCCCAGGGCGCTTTGTGGTTCTGGCGCGTGCTGGCGTACGTTGCGGTGTTCCACTTCATTCGTCAGCAGGTGGGCTGGGTGGCGCTGTACCGGGCGCGGGCGGGAGCGACGCGACGTCAGAGCCTGCGCGACCCCCAGCAGGTGGAGCGACGCCAGAGCCTGGACAAGCTGATCGACGAAGTGGCGGTCTACGCTTCGACGCTGTATCCAATCGTGCACTGGCACGCTCACCTCTCGGAGACGCGCTTCACCTGGTTCGTCCAGGGCGACTTCGTCGACTTCAGCCACGCCGCGTCGCTGCTTCTGCCGGCGGCGAGGTGGCTTTGGGTCGCGGCGCTGGTCGGCTTTGCCTTGCGGCAACTTTGGCTGGTGCGCAGCGATGGCTTCGTGCAGCTGGGGAAGTGCGTAGTGGTCGCCACCACCGCGCTCACCTGGTACGTCGGCATCGTCGCGACGAACAGCGACGCCGAGTTCACCGTGACGAACGTGGTGGTCCACGGCGTGCCCTACATGGCGTTCCTCTACTTCTACGCTCAGGCGCGGCGTCGCGAAGCCCCGGAGCAGCCCGGCTCTCAGCTGCTCGTTGGTGGTCTGCTGGCATTCGCCGGGAGCCTGCTGCTGTTCGCCTTCGTGGAAGAGCTGATGTGGGATCGCCTGGTTTGGAAGGACAACGCCTGGCTCTTCGGCGCGAGCGAGGTCGAGCTCGGCAGGTGGGCGCTGTGCTTCCTGGTGCCGCTGTTGTCGCTCCCTCAGTTCACGCACTACCTGCTCGACGGGGTGCTCTGGCGTCGACGGGACACTCGAGAGAACGCCGCGCAGCGCGCCGCCATCGGCATGTAGGCGCTGGCTCCGGGTGTTTCCTCGCGGGTGCGCTGCTCAGCGGCGCTCGTTCCAGTCCTCGCGGGTGATGGCCCAGCGTTCGTGATCCCGCCAGACCCCGTCGAGCTTGAGGAAGCGCGGGCTCAGGCCTTCGAGGCGGAAGCCCAAGCGCTCGGCCAGCCGTCGTGATGCGACGTTCTCTGGCTGGATGTTCGCCTCGAGTCGGTGGAGCCGGCGCTCACGGCGCCTGAACACGTGATCGAGCAACAACCCCAGCGCCCGTTTCATCTCGCCCCGTCCGGCCCACGGGGCGTTGACCCAGTAGCCGAGGCAGCCGTTCTCGAACACGCCCCAGGTCAGCTCGTTGATGCCGACGTAGCCGACGAGCTCCGGCCCGCGCTCGGTCTGCTGCCAGATCAGGTAGCGCTCCCGTCGCTCGTCGTTGGCCAACCAGGAGCGAAAGCGCTGAGGGCTGACTGGAGGGAAGATCCACGGCTGGTGCAGGGCTCGGCTCTGCCGCGTGGCGGCGACGAAGGCTTGCTGATCGCTCCTGCTGATGCGGCGCAGGCTGCATCCCCGCCGGTTAGTCCGAGCCGCACTCGCGGGCAAGCTCAGGATCGAGACGCAGACCTTGGCGTGTCCGCCGAGTGCTCGTATGACGGAGTCCATGACCGAGCTGAAGGAGACCGCCGAGGGGACGTTGCTCTGGCAGCCGAGCGAGGCTGCCTTGGAGCGTGCGGAGATCACGCGCTTTGCGCACTGGCTGGCCGAGCGCGGCGCGGGTCCCAAGGACGCTAGGCAGATCGCCGAGAGCCGAGATTACCAGGCGCTGTGGCGCTGGTCGGTCAGCGATCTCGAGGGCTTCTGGCAGGCGATCTGCGACTTCTTCGAGGTGCGTTTTCATGCTGTCCCCGACTGCGTGCTGAGCCAGCATGAGATGCCCGGCGCCCGATGGTTCCCTGGGGCAGCGCTCAACTACGCCGAGCATGCGCTCCGTAGACGCGACGACCAACTCGCGGTGATCTACGAGGACGAGGGGGGAGAGGTGCAGCGGTTGAGCTACGCCGAGCTCTCGCATCGCGTCGGCCAAGTACGGCGGGGCCTCGTCGAGCTGGGCGTCGGCAAGGGGGATAGGGTCGTCGCCTACATGCCGAACAACGTGGAGGCGCTGCTCGCGTTCCTGGCGGTCGCGTCACTCGGGGCGATCTGGTCCAGCGCCTCGCCCGAGTTCGGTGTCAAGAGCGTGCTGGACCGCTTCTCGCAGATCGAGCCGAAGCTATTGCTCGCCGTCGATAGTTATGTCTACGGTGGGAAGCGGTTTTCTCGCCGCGCGGAAATAGAACAGATCCGAGCTGGCCTGCCGACGCTCTCCCACGTCGTCGTGCAGCGGAGAGATCCAGAGCAGGAGCTACCCGTCGGCGTGAAGGCGTTCGCCAGCCTGCTCCAGGGCGACTCACTGCTCGACTTCAGCCCGGTGCCCTTCGACCATCCGCTCTACATCCTGTACTCCAGCGGCACCACGGGCCTGCCGAAGCCCATCGTTCACGGGCACGGCGGGATCCTGCTCGAGCACTTCAAGGCGCTCGCGTTGCACTGCGATCTGTCGGAGCGGGATCGCTTCTTCTGGTTCACGACCACGGGCTGGATGATGTGGAATTTCCTGATCAGCGGGCTGCTGCTGGGCAGTACCATCGTGCTGTTCGAGGGCAACCCCGGGTACCCTGACCTAAATCGCCTGTGGAAATTCGCTGAGGCGCATGGGGTGACCTACTTCGGTACTAGCGCTCCGTTCTTGATCGCGTGTCGCAAGGCAGGCCTCACCCCAGGAAGAGACTGCGATCTATCCGCGCTGCGCGGTCTCGGAAGCACCGGTGCGCCGCTGCCTGCGGACGGTTTCGGTTGGGTCTACGACGCCATCAGCCAGGACCTGTTGCTTGGCTCCGTGAGTGGTGGCACCGACGTGTGCACGGCGTTCGTGGGTTCTTGTCCCTGGTTGCCGGTGCACGCGGGGGAGATCCAGTGCGCGGAGCTCGGCGCGAAGGTGGAGGCCTTTGGACCTCGGGCGGAGCCAGTGGTGGGGGAGGTGGGCGAGCTGGTGCTGAGCGAGCCGATGCCGTCGATGCCCGTGAGCTTCTGGAACGACCCCGACGGAGAGCGCTATTTCGACAGCTACTTCTCGAGCTTCGAGGGGCGCTGGCGCCACGGCGACTGGATCAAGTTCACTCCGCGGGGGAGCTGCGTGATCTACGGGCGTAGCGACTCGACGTTGAATCGTGGCGGCGTGCGCATGGGCACGAGCGAGTTCTATCGCGTGGTCGATGGCTTCACCGAGTTCAAGGACAGCCTGGTGGTCGACACCGGAACGCTCGCCAAGGAAGGAGAGCTGTGGCTCTTCGTGGTGCTGGCGCCGGGGCAGGAGCTCGACGCAGATCTGGAGCAGCGCCTCAAGCGCGCGCTGCGCTCCGAGCTCAGTCCGCGGCACGTGCCGGATCGGATCCTGCGAGTGAGTGACGTCCCACGCACCATCAGCGGGAAGAAGCTCGAGGTGCCCATCAAGCGTGT